>JBJEDP010000113.1:0-7289 GCA_051872175.1 Candidatus Limisoma sp. | reverse complement strand
AGGTATAGCAAATCCTCCACCCTACCAAACTTTTTTACAACTTTTTTGTGTTAAAAAACATATTTTTCGGTAAATGATTGAGAGTCAACAAGTTGCAAAAACGATATTTTTTGATTTTTTATGACTTTAACCTGCATTATTCATACGATTCCGTCACGAAAGGACTAACCGGCACGCATTAGCGCGAGCGCAGCGATGACGATGCAGAATGTAGGAAATCCTACCTTTAAAGAGGAAGAGCGAGCATTGCGCTAAGGTGTAGGCAGTTAGTCCTTGCAGTAGGAATGGTATGAATAATGCAGGTTAATATTTCTCGACGTGTCGATGTTGCTCCGACGCTTCGAAAAACGGCTCGACGTGGACGTTTATGATTGTTCCGGCGCCATATTTTTCGCGCAAAACACGTTCGAGATTCGACGCCACGTCGTGGGCTTCGACGATTGTCATCGTCGGGTCGACCTTGACGTGAAAACTCATCACGACGACACTGCCGTTTTTGCGAGTGCGGAGGCGATGAAATTTTTTGACTCCGTCGACGCTATTGATGGTGTCGCCTATTTCCTTATTAATATTGTCGGGGAGCGACACTTCGAGGAGTTCGTTGATGCTGGGCAAACCGATACGCAGGCTGACGATAGCGATAAAGACGCTTACGATGAGCGCGGCAATGGGGTCGAGCACGCGCCAAGGTTCGCCGAGAAACATAGCGCAACCGATGCCGACCAGCACGGCAATCGACGAGAATGCGTCGGAGCGATGGTGCCAAGCGTTGGCAACGAGAGCCATACTGCTGATGCGAGTACCGACGCGGCGAGTGTATTGGAAGAGCCACTCCTTGGCGGCTACCGACACGATAGCCATCACGAAAGGCAGGATGCCGGGTCGTGGCAGGATTTCGCCGCGGATAGCGCGCCAGATGAGTTCGACGCTCGACCAGAACAATCCGATGGCAACGGCAAGAAGAGCGAAACTGATAAGCATGGTTGCAAAGGTTTCGAACTTTCCGTGGCCGTATTGGTACTTTTGGTTTTCGCCACGCGACGACACGCCGATAAATACGAGCACGATGACGTCGGTAACGAAGTCGGAGATAGAGTGAATACCGTCGGCAATCATAGCGCCGGAGCGTCCGAGGATGCCGGCAGCAATTTTGAGTAGCGAAAGGACTACGTTAACAAGAAAGCCGACCCACGTAACATGCTTTGCGCGGGCGGCTCTTTCTTTTGCTGAGATATGTGTTGTATCTGTCATTATCTAACGTAAACTCGCGCGGTTTTGCTACCGGTGCGAACGAGGTAGATGCCTTTAGCCAAGGCGATTTCGCCGTTGCCGTCGATTTCGGAGCGAGCAACGAGGCGACCATCGACGGTAAACACTTCGGCAACGCCTGTGAATGCGCTGATGCGAACGCTGCCGGCGGTAGCCGTAACGCGCGCCAACGATTCGGGCAACGAAGCCACGCCGGAAGTCTGTTTGTCGAAGTAGAAAGTATAGGTGTGCGACGACGTTTTGCCATCTACGTCATAACCTTCGCCGTTACCGCCTGTGTAGGTTACAGTCATATCGATGCGATATTGCTCCCAGAGGGGGTTTATGGTCACGGTTTTGTCGAGGCTTTGACCTTTGACGGTGTAAGCGATGTTGTCGTATCCGTTAGGATAAGCGATGTCGAGGTTGTATTCATAGACTTCGCTATCGAAATCTTCGACGTCATTACCGTTGAACGATACGGCATCCAAGCGACTGTAGTACACGTAGTTGACGTCGTCGACGCTGAGCGTATTGCCGTCGACAGCGGTTTGGATATCCCAGGGGTCGCCGGCGCAGAAGATGACGTTAGTCTTTGCGGGGCGCTCGTCGGCGGGATATGCGGAGTTGTAGTTGAGCGGAATGATAAGTTCTTTCCAATCGTGCGCGGTATTGTCGGTATAGTCGACCGAAGCGAGCACGTGAGCGTCGCCGGAGGTTGTAGCGATTTTGCCCATAAGCACGCGGTCAGAGTTTTCGAGGCTGTACCAATCCTTTACGTAGCCGGTGTATTTAGGATTTAATAGTGAGCCAACATTATCGACCCCAATAGTGCCCGGCACATCACCCCAAGCACTGCCATTCCAAATGTATGCAACGATGTGATAGTTCTCGCCTGCGTTGTTGCGACTTACACGTGCACGGATTGCATCGGGGCGATACGTGAACTCCATACCATCGTAAGACCCTGCCTGCGAATAAGGATTCCCGGCATCGCCACGACTATTGTCGGGTATATCATATTTAATAGCTAAAGAATAATAGTAAAACGTCGCCCAAGTTTCACCGAGTGAAAGACGACCGTTCCAAGGTTGAACAGCAGCAGTACAACCAACTTTACCATTATCAATTCTTACATAAGTATTATCGCCTTCCGTTATTTTATTAACACGCACACGTTCACTTCCAACCAATTGAACGCTTGACCCATTCCAACCGGTTGGTTCTTCTCCCGGGCGTTGTTGAGTACGCGTATCGCTCATTGTGTGCAAACTTGTTCCGGCACTTTCCCATTTGTCGAAACTCCCGTTAGGGATAGATTGTGCATTCGAAGTAAGACTGCTTGACATCGCACCCAGCGATACACAAGCCAAAACTAAAACCTTTTTCACTGATATACAATTATTTAAAAAACCGGGTGCAAAATTAGTACTTTTGCTTGAATTGACAAAATTTTGAACAATCTTAGCGACAAATTGACAAATAATTGCTCGCAAAAATGACAAATCGAACCAAAAAAGGCAAAAAAAAAGAGCTGTTCAAATTGAAGTGCACAGCCCATAAAGTTTATTCTATACGTTTATTTCAATACAAATGAGAAAGAATTGGGAATCATAGCGGCGTTACCTTGCGCAGGAATGAACGAAGCGCTACGAGTTGCAGGGTCGTAGTATGCCCATTCTTGCACTCTCATACCTTCGGCTGTAATGTCGTAGTAGAACACGAGTTGCGAGCCCGAGAAGCTAACTTCGCCCCACCAATCTTGGTCTTCGTAATAAGGCAAAAGAATCTTATTGCCTTTAATCTGATAGTATTGACCGTTCACTTTATCGCCATTGAAAGAAAGGACTTCGTCGACGACATAGTCAAAATTGGAAAGAAATATATAGAGAAAAAGTGTTCATTATAGATTTAGAGCCTGTAATAGCAAAACAAAGACGAGGCTTCGCCGAGGCGAGGTCTCGTCTGTTACGTTATACATATATAATAATGTATTAGAGTTTAGCCTGAATTGCTTTTGTTTCTTCTTCGTAGCCGGGTTTTTCGAGCAGAGCGAACATGTTTTTCTTATAAGCTTCGACGCCGGGTTGGTTGAATGGGTTTACGTCGAGGATATAACCGCTGATGCCACAAGCCTTCTCGAAGAAATAGATGATTTCGCCGAGGTAGTATTCGGAGAGTTCGGGCAAGGTGATGTGGATGTTTGGCACACCGCCGTCGATGTGAGCGATAACGGTTCCGAGCTCAGCCATCTTGTTGACTTGGTCGATGCGTTTTCCGGCGATGTAGTTCAAGCCGTCGAGGTTGTCGGCATCGGCGGGGATTTTCACCTCGTGCTGCTGACGAGCCACGGAGATAACCGTCTCGAAGATTGTGCGTTCGCCGTCTTGAATCCATTGACCCATTGAGTGGAGGTCGGTGGAGTTGTCGACCGAAGCGGGGAATATGCCTTTGTGGTCCTTACCTTCGCTTTCGCCGTAGAGTTGCTTCCACCATTCAGCGAGGAAGTGAAGTTTGGGATTATAGTTTACGAGGATTTCTATTTTCTTGCCAGCGGCGTAGAGGGCGTTACGAGTTTTGGCGTATTCGACGGCGATGTTGTCGTCGGGGCTAACTGTAGCGAGCTCCATAGCGCGAGCGCCTTCGATGAGAGCACGGATATCGAATCCGGCAACGGCGATTGGAAGGAGTCCTACGGGAGTGAGCACGCTGAAGCGACCGCCGACGTTGTCTTCGATGACGTACGACGTATAGCCTTCGGTGTCGGCGAGGCTGCGGAGTGCGCCGCGAGCCTTATCGGTAACGGCAATAATATGTTTCGACGCAAATGCCTTGCCTTCTTGCTTTTCGAGCATTTCTTTGAGCAAGCGGAAAGCGATGGCGGGCTCGGTCGTTGTACCCGATTTAGAGATAACGATGATGCCGAACTTTTTGCCGCTGAGCAAGTTGATGAGTTCGCTCATATAGTCTTCGCCGATGTTTTGACCTGCAAAGACTACGCGGGGGCCGTTGGCGGGTTTGAGAGCGGCAAAGGAGTCGCTAAGAGCTTCGATAACGGCTTTTGAGCCGAGGTAGCTGCCACCGATACCGATAGCAACAACATATTCGCAGTCGGCACGCAAGAGGGCTGCGGTTTTTTCGATGTCGGCAATGAGGGCTTCGTCGAGCGAAGTTGGCAAATGAAGCCAGCCTAAGAAGTCGTTGCCGGCGCCGGTGCCTTGTTCAAGTTTTTCAATAGCCTCAGCGGCTTTTGATTGCAAAGCGTTGATGGCGTCTGCGCTGACTGTTCCACCGACGTTGCGGTTCTCAAATTTTATTGAATCCATAAGTTAAAAATTTTTCTTTTCCGGTGCGAAGTTACGGCATTTTCGCCGATATGCAAAATGTTTTACAGTAAATTAGCTTGCAATAAACGGCAAAACTTTGCGTTATAACGATATGGCAAACATATACGACAAACGGAGATTCTGGAAGTGGGCGTTCTTGAGCGTCTCGCTTGTGCTGGTGTTGTTTTTTCTATATGTGTCGAACAATTTGGTCGACGACATGTCGCAGCAAGAGCGAGCACGCATGGAGATTTGGGCGGAGGCAACGAAGCAACTCGCCTCGGCACCGGTTTTTTCCGCCGACCCGATGAGCGACGTCGGCGCCGATGCCATGCCACAGTCGACCACCAATATCGACTTCCTGCTGGGCATCATCGAAGGCAACCGCAACATCCCCGTGCTGCTGGTCGACGCCAACGACAACATCCTGCAATACCGCAACTTCCGCCTGCCGGAGCCCGTCGACAGCCTCGCGCCGTTTGAACTGTCGCCGGCGAATGCCGAATTTCTGCAAAATAAGCTAAACGCACTGCGCCACACGAAAAACCATATCGTTCTCAACATCGACGCCAACACCGTGCAACACCTTTACTACGAAGACTCCACGCTGCTGCGTCGCATCTCGTTCTACCCCAACATTCAGTTGGCGGTAATGGTCGTGTTTGTGCTGATAGTCTATTTTGCCGTAGTGACCACCAAGAAAGCCGAGCAAAACAAGGTGTGGGTCGGATTGTCGAAAGAGACGGCACACCAATTGGGCACGCCCATCTCGTCGCTTATGGCGTGGGTCGAGATGCTCGAAGCAACAGGCACCGATAAGGAAATCGTCGACGATATGGACAAAGACGTGCGCCGACTGAGCAAAATTGCCGAGCGATTCTCCAAAATCGGGTCGAAGCCCGAAATGGAACTCGCCTTCATCAACGAATCGGTAAAAACCAGCCTCGACTACATGCGTGCGCGCATCTCTAAAAACGTCAATCTCAGCATCGACTTGCTCCCGGAAGACCGCGGCGTGATGCTCTGCCCGTCGCTGTTCGAATGGGTGATGGAAAACCTGGCGAAAAATGCCGTCGACGCCATGCAAGGCAAAGGCTCGCTGACCGTCGCCGTAACCTCCAACACCGACCGCATCTACATCGACGTCACCGACACCGGCAAAGGCATCTCGCGCAAAAACTTCAAGAACGTGTTCAACCCCGGCTTTACCACCAAGAGCCGCGGCTGGGGACTCGGGCTGACGCTGGCAAAGCGCATCATCGAAGAATATCACGGCGGACGAATCTACGTCAAATCGTCGGAAATCGGCGTCGGCACAACCTTCCGCATCGAAATCCCCGCCTGCCGATAGCGCATCGTCGGCCGTCGGGCAAAACAGCGCCTGCAAGCCTCCTCGACGGGTCGAAAAAAGCTGAAAAAAGAGATTTTTGCAGAAAAAGCGCATATAATTTTGCTACTATGGGCAAAACTTCGTACATTTGCATAATTTATAAAAACCCGACATGGACAAAGTAGTAATCGACAATAAGACGTTTGTGCCGTATATCACAAGCGACGAGATTCAGGAGAGAATAAAAGAAGTTGCCCAAGACATCAAGCGCGACTGCGCAGGCAAGAATCCACTCTTCATCGGTGTGCTCAACGGTGCGTTTATCTTTGCCGCCGACCTCTTTCGCCAATTCGACTTCGACGCCGAAATCACATTTATCCGCTTTAAATCGTACTGCGGCACAGAGTCGACCGGCAACGTCAAGCAGCTCCTCGGCTTGGAGACCAACATCGAAGGACGTACAATCGTAATCATCGAAGACATTGTCGACACAGGCTACACAGCCGTCCAACTCATCAACGAACTTAAGCAATACAACCCCGCAGAAATAAAATTTGCAACCTTGCTTCGCAAGCCGGATTCGGCAAAAGTAGAAGTCAACGTTGACTATTGCTGCTTTAACATCCCGTCAAAATTCATCCTCGGCTACGGGCTCGACCTCGACGAGAAAGCCCGAAACCTCCAAGACATCTACATTCTTGAAAACAGTTAGTAGACCACAACGGAACGAAAAGGTTGGTTTAGGGGATACAATATAGGAATTGAGAAAATGTTTAATATCGTAATTTTTGGCGCTCCCGGGTCCGGGAAAGGCACCCAGAGCGAGAAATTGACAGACCGCTACGGTCTTTACCACATCTCAACAGGAGAGGTGTTGCGTGAACATATTGCACAAGGAACGGAACTCGGCATCATCGCCGACAAATATATTTCGCAAGGCAAGCTCATCCCCGATGAACTCGTTGTCGACATGCTTGCCAAGATACTCGACACCACCGAAGAAGCAAAACGCGGCGTAATCTTCGACGGATTTCCGCGTACCATCAACCAAGCAAAAGCGCTCAAGACACTGCTTGCCGAGCGCAGCGCACAAGTTGATGCCGTAATCGGTCTCGAAGTTGACGAAGACGAACTCATCGACCGTCTACTCCTCCGCGGAAAGCAAAGCGGTCGCAGCGACGACAACCTCGACACCATCCGCAAACGTCTCGTGGAATATCACGCAAAGACTCAACCGCTGCACGACTACTACATCGGCGAAGGTACATTCATACCCATCAAAGGCACAGGCAGCATCGACGAAATCTTCAGCCGTATAGTAGCCGCCATCGACGCCCGATTGGGATAGCCGCTATCGCAGTAAGGAGGCGCTATATACACCTAAT
>JBJEDP010000112.1:0-7313 GCA_051872175.1 Candidatus Limisoma sp. | reverse complement strand
CCGACAGCCCGCGTTCGGGCGGGTCGATGGCATTGACAGTCGAGATACCGCTACGCATCAAAGAATGCGGCACATATATGGGCATGCGAATGCTGAGCACCAACGGCACGCCTGTCGACTGCATAAAAATTGCCTGCAACATCATCCTCGACCGTCAACCCGACTTGGTGCTTTCGGGCATCAACCACGGGTCGAACACCGGCAACAGCGTAAACTATTCGGGAACGATGGGCGCGGCAATCGAGGGATGCTTGCGCGGAATACCGTCGATAGGCTATTCGTGCGTATCGCACAAGGCAACGACAGCCGACTTCGACGCATGCCGCGAATACATCGAGCGCATAACGGCGAAAGTACTCGCCGAAGGGCTGCCCGACGACGTTTGCTTGAACGTAAATATGCCTGTTGGCAGACCCATTACAGGCATTGCCATTACACAATCGTGCCGCGGACGTTGGCAGAACGAATACGCCGAGCTTACCAACCCGCGCGGACAGAGAATCTACTATCTTACCGGCGACTACCTAAACCTCGACCCCGACAATCGCAACACCGACCTTGCCCAACTCGAAGAGGGAAAGATTGCCGTAACACCGATAACGCCACAGCGCGACGCAACCATTGAAAATTTCTCTTTCTAAACAACATACTACGATGAAAAAAATTTTGTTTCTACTGCTGCTGACAATCTCGATAGCGAGTGCCACGGCACAAGTCAACGATTTAGAGCGCGCCACGCCCGAAAGTCAAGGCATAAAGTCGGCTACGCTGGTATCGTTGTTCGACCAACTGACAACATTGAAAAACGTCGACATCCATAGCGTGATGGTACTCCGTCACGGCAAGGTTGTCGGTGAAATCTACCCCACCCCGTTCGATGCAAAATACAAGCATACGATGTATTCTTGCTCGAAAACATTTGTGTCGGCAGCCATCGGACTCGCCATCGAGGAGAATCGGCTGCGCCTCGACGACCGCATTGCGCCACTCTTTGCCGCCGACCTACCGGCGGAAATTTCCAAAGAATTGGCATCGATAACCGTGCGCGACTTGCTGACAATGCAAGCCGGCATCGAGCCCGACTGGAACATGCGCAACATTCGCCGCGACTGGGTGCGGGGCTACCTTTCGAAGCCCGTAAGCACGCCGGGAAAATCGTTTAAATACGATTCGCTTTGCACCTATATGCTTTCGGCAATCATACAGAAAGTTACCGGCAAAACGCTTCTCGAATATCTTCGTCCACGGTTGTTCGAACCGATGAACATCTGGGACGTCGAGTGGGAAGTAAGCCCGGAAGGCTACAACACAGGCGGCTGGGGGCTCCACATCCAAGCCGAATCGCTGGCAAAGTTCGGGCAACTGTTGCTAAACGGCGGCGAATGGGCAGGCAGACAAGTTTTGCCGCGGCATTGGGTCAAAGAAATGATGACACGCCAAGTTGAAGCCGGAAACGAAGACTACGGCTACCAAATATGGATGTGCGACTACCCGAGCGCATGGCGTGCTGATGGTGCCTACGGTCAATACGTAATCGTCGTGCCGTCGAAAGACATGGTCGTTGTTGTTACGCAATGCTCGATGATGGACGGAATGAAAGAGCGACAAATCGTATGGCGCACACTTCTCAACAACGTCGCCGACACAGCGACCGACGACCCCAAAGCATATGCTAACTTACTAAAAAAGCAAAAGTCATACACCTTCCCGACCGTTCAAGGCAAATCCACATCGTGGAAAGCTTCGGCATTGGAAGGGCGTAAAATCACGCTCGCCGACAACCCGTTTGGTTGGAAAACCATCAAATTTAGCTTTGCCGACAAGGCGCTGACAGCCGAAATCACAGACTTTGTCGGAAAAATCACCGTTCTGAAAGCAGGCTACAACAGCTGGACAACGACGCAGATAGCCGGCAATCCGCCCTACTCTATAGCCGCCATCGGGCGATGTCACGGGCTGAAAGGACCGTTTCACGCAGCAGCAAGTTATGCATGGGACAAAGCCGGCACCAGCCTTGCCATGCGCATACACTACGTCGATTGGATTAGCGCACTGGGTGTAACTATGCGATTTAGCGAAATGAACAACGTAAGTTTGGAAATACGTCCGAACTACGAAAATCGCACACATACGATAAAAGGAACAATAGAATAGCGAGGATGGAATTTTTCAGTTCCATAGAGTTTTACATCCTGGCATTCGCCGTAGCGTTTGCCATCGTAGGAATAACGATGAAGCCGAGCGAAAGAGGTCCTGCAAAGACCTTTTTCGCCCACGGTTTCGTTGACGACAACACGACGGAAGAGCCGGGCATCATAATATCCTACGACGGCGACACTGTGAGAATCACACACGCCGGCGTCGACATCCGCGACCGGCACATGCAATTCAACTACTCCATCACAATTATCGGCAACGACATAACCGTCAACGAGCGAGCGGCACAGTCGAACGAACCCATCGACAGCCTAACCGACAAAATCGACATAACGATGACCACGGAGCGCATCACGCCCGGGCGCTATCACCTGAAATTCACTGCAGATTGGCTTAGCCAATGGGCTTCGACGCGCATCGTCGTAGCCGAGCCATTCACCAAACGCATCGCCATAAGACAATAGACCAAGTGGCGAAGGGCGGGGAAAAGAGTCGTAAGCGAAAAAAATACTAAAAAACCTCCCGTATTAGCCACAATTCAAAACAATTCGCATCTTTGCAACAAAAACGGACTATATATAGCAATGACAATCAACTCATCACCTGTATTAACGGGTGAATATGCGAGAGCATTCGTTGAAGAAGCAGAATGCAATGGCAAAAAGCCCACGCCGAATCTCTCTCCCGAACGAGAAGCGCAGATAGCGGAATTTTTAAGGAAATCGCGTGAGTTCATTTTTCCTCCAAAGGATAAAGAATAATGAGCAAACAATACATTTCTACGAGAAAAACGATTTCAAACCTCTATATAAGACAGAACAAGAAGAACGGTCTTTTTTAGGATTGAATTCTGACGAGCCATTGGAAACACGTTTTATGTTCTTTGACTTAAAACTCAAATATTACTCGCCGGCGACGGCGATGCGAATGGTTTTTGACGCTTCCGAAGAGCCGTCGGTAGAGACAACAGCCCTGACGAAATAAATGCCACGGTTGACGCGACGACCGGAGCCGTCGGTAAGGTCCCAAGTGATTGGCATTGAGGTGAACATATCGCTGCGACGTGTCGATGTGTTGGTCCACACCGCCTGACCCATCATATTGTAGGCGCTGAGCGTGACGGTCAGATTAGCATCGGGACGGTCGTGTACCAAATAGAAATTGGCTAGACTATGTGCAGGGCTGGCATCCGTATAGAGTCGGTAGATGGCGGGAGCCGTTCCGCGAACCACCGAGAAGGCAATCTGACGCTCGGAATGATTGCCGAGAGTGTCCCAAACGCGCAGGCGCAAAGTGTGGTCGCCGTCGCTGAGTTCGGAGAGCGGATATGAGAGCGTGCCCACACGCTCGATGTTTTCGCTATAGAAAGGCTCGAGGTCGGTGATAGTCGTTTTGCCGTCGAGCAGCAATGTCATTTGATGCCCCACTCCGGCGGTAGAAAGGTTGATGCCTGACGGGTCGGAAAATTTTGCCAACAGATAGGGCGTCTCGTTGACGCGGTCGCCATCGACGAAGTCGTAACTGTTGAGTGCCATATGGGTGATGTCCGGACCGATGGTATCGGCTTGCTCCGACGTATCGCAGTCGTAGACGTAGAAGTTCGACGTCAGTCCGTTGGCGTCTTGCGAAGTCGTCTCTGTGGAGTATGCATAGCAACTGAGCAACCCCGGACGATAGTTGTTTTCTATCTCGGAAGGCACTCGGAAAGTGAATTTGAACTTACCGTTTTCGACGTTGTTGATGCCGTCGTAGAGGCAGTTGCTCCACTGGTCGAACGTAAATTCCAGACCGGGATCGGAATCGCCTTCGCCGTTGCCGTGGGTAGTTACCGACTCTTGTGCATCGTAGAGTGTAGCATAAACGTATCCGTTCATATCGTTGATAGCATTGCCGTTGGGGTCTTCGATATGGCCTTCTACGCTGACTTCTTGGCAAGCCATAATTTGCGGCGAATTATTTTCGTCGAGCACGGAACTGCCATTGATTTTGTCGATAACGACGCGATTTTGCGGATATTTGAGTTTCATAGCCGGGTCGCCGATGAGAGCATACTTCCAGCGGTGACCGCCATCGCTGGGGCGTCCGTTTTTGGTGGTCACGATAATGTCGCCGATTGCGGGATAAGTGCCGTCGGAATTTGGGCGTGAAATGTAGTAGCCCAGGTCGGCGGCAAACTCGCCGTTATAGGAAATACCGGTTGCGCGCGACGATGTCAGCATACCGATAAAACCGCCTTGCTCGTTGAGATAAATCAATTCGCCGCCCGACACTTCGGCAGCATCCCAGCGCGTAAATTCGCAGGTTCCGGTGTAGATAAACGTCGGGTGTTTGTAGTAGAATTCGCTGTTGATGTCCGTCCAACTCAGCAAACCGTTATGTGTCCATGCTTTAGGATTGGCGTGACCGATATACGACGAAAACAGCGTTCCGTTTTTGAACGTACGAAGCATCTTCTCACGCGCTTCGGGATAAGTGTGTCCCGAGCCGTCGGTCGACACGTTGAACGCATCGATGTAGACGCGGTTATAGACGAATCGGTCGCCGCCGTTGCGCTGCATTCGCACCAGCAACGAGTCGGACGACACCATATGGATGCCGTTATCGCCGTCGTCGGCAATGAGCATAATGTTGTTTTTCCACGAGCCCGGGTCGGGTGTCGTGACATATTTTACGAGTTTGTCGACAGCGCTACGAGCCTCTTCGACCGACTTGACAGGCATACGTCCGATAGCCACATTGAGTTTGCCGGCACGCGTCGACACGTCGGTATTGTCTTCCAACACGCAGAAAACGTCGTCGGAGTTGAAGCTCGACGATTGCGAGGCAATGTTGTCCGACTCCCATGTCAGAAGCATCGGATAGTTAAGGCTGCGCGTTTCGGCGGTCAGGCGACGGTTGTCGTAGACGCATCTGCCGAAGAGAAGAATGTAGCGGAAGCGTTCGACGCTGCGCTCGGGAAGCGTCTTGGTGCGTTCCCAGTACATTTTCGCCAACTTACGATAAGCCATAGCGTCGGGCGTTCCCGAAGAAAACTCATTGTAGACGGTGCGGTCGTCGACAACAATCACGTTAAAACCGTCGACCGTTCGATGCAGTTCAGCCACACGTTCGGCTTGTGCGGCAAATTCTTTCGGCGTAATGATAACCATCGTAGGCGATTCGGTGCCGTGCAGGTTTTGGTTCGTCACCACACCGACATATTCCGGAGCCGGGAAGGTCGACGAGGGTGTAAAGGCGAGGTATTCCTTTTTGCCCGACTCTGTTTGGCGGAAATATGCAGTGCCGCCGTCGATGTTGAAAGCGACTTTCTTGGGTCGATATTTCGTCGTGACATCCCAAATTACCAAATCGGATTTCGCCGAAGCCACCGAGAACACGCTGTCGCGGCAACTCGTCGAGAAACTGCGGAAATTGAGCCACGAAGCATTCATCTGCAACTTACGGAAGTAGTTGACGATGATATAGTCGAGGTTAGCCATATAGAGGATGCCGGTATTGGCATAGTCGACGGAAATCTTCACTTTTTCACCGGGCTGGGTAATGCCGGCATCGACATACTTCACGTTGCAAATGGCATAGTTGTCGCTTGCCACCTTTTCGATGGTCATCGCATTCGCCTGACGTTCGTCGTCGTAGACCGTCACCGTACTGTGTCCGCCGATAACTTTTGCGGCAAAATTGACGCGCACGCGCCCCTCCGTGCCTTCGACACGTCCGGGAAGGTCGAACGTGAATGTCTGTCGCGTGTTGTATTTAAAATCTTCGCCGAGCAGCGAACTACCCGTATTTGCCGGCGCCATAAGTTCTTCCTCGTGATAGGCATAGTCAACGAACGAAGTAATGAGCGGCGCATCGGTCGAAGCAGCGGCATTGGCGGTCGTCTGCATCTCGTCGGCTTCCGTGTCTCTATCCGACACGAAATAGTAGCCCGCCGTGCTGTACGGATTGATGGTGCGCGACACTCTCAGACTCGTCGAGCCCGTATCGCGCCACGACACCGGACCTTGGGCATAGAAAATAATCTTTTCGGCATCGCGATAGACCGGCAATTTCGGCAAATCGTCGATATAGCCTTCGCCCATACGTTCCGAAATCATCGCTCCGCCGTAGCCGTAGACGTTTACCTTCGAAATGTCGGAGAACCCCCAACTCTTTAGTGTAGAACGAGTTAGTTGAAATACGCCGTTGCGGTCTACCTTGATTTTGACCCAACGACCGGACGCCAACACCGATTCGCCGGAATACTCCACGGCAAAAACCGTCTGCACGGATGTGAGCAAGACCGACACGGCTATTAGCAGGATTTTATATCGTAATGAACCTAATAAATGCTTCATATAATGTTGCAACTTTAGGATAATAACGAAAAAGAGGCTCTTTTATTGTGTGGAAAGCCTCTTTTGAACCGATTTCAAATTATATATGGTCTATAGTATCCAATTGAAAAGATACCCTAAAAGAATTATTATCAGAGAAACTACAGCGAAGAAAATGCCGATGAGTTTCCATGTCATAACTCTTTTGAGCATCGTTGCTTCGGGTAACGAAAGTCCGACAACCGCCATCATAAAAGCAAGCGCAGTCCCTATGGAGATGCCTTTCGCCACAAAGACCTGTACAATCGGAACTATTCCGGCGGCATTGGCATACATAGGCACGGCAAGAACCACCGCAACCGGAACGGCATAAAGATTGTCTTTGCCCATCCATTGCGCAAAGAACTCGTCAGGCACGAATCCATGAATACCGGCGCCGATGGCTATACCGATAATCACATAGACAAACACTCCGCGAACGATGCCCCACGCCTCTCTGACAATCGAGGGCAAGCGCTTCAGAAAGGGCAGTTTCTCCGACTCCCACTTAGCCGCTTCGCTCTGCGACTGCGCCTGAATCTGACGGACCCACGGCGTAAGCAGCCCGTCGAGTTTCATCTTGCCGAGGACAAATCCGCCGAGCATGCCCATAAGGATGCCGCTCACAACGTAGACGGCTGTGATTTCCCAACCGAACGTCCCGGCAAACATGGCTACCGCCACCTCGTTGACCAAGGGCGACGTTATCAAGAAGGCAAAGGTTACGCCTAAAGGAATTCCGCCTTTGACAAATCCGATGAACAACGGTATCGACGAGCACGAACAAAACGGAGTGATTGC
>JBJEDP010000111.1:0-7348 GCA_051872175.1 Candidatus Limisoma sp. | reverse complement strand
CGTAGTCGTAGCCGGTCATGATGATGTTGAGGTTGTCGGTGCCGTCGAACATTCCGCGGTTGAGGTCGTTGTTCGAGAAGATGCCGAAGCCGTACATCGTCGGCATAAAGCCTTCGTTGACGATGGGCACGCGCACTTGTGCCACGCGCTCGAACGATTGGTTGTAGACCTCTGTCACGAAGTAGTTGTCTTCGGTGTAGGTCATCGTGCCTTCTTGCGGGTCGTAGCTCTCGACGAACGGCTTCTCGTAGTGCGAGAACACGTAGTGGAATTCGTCGTTGAGATACTGCATGTGGAAAATCTTTCCGTCGCTGTATTGCACGTTGTCGTTGGGGCACGAGAAGGTGTGCTCGGCAATGAGGGCGTCGGTCGTGCCGTCGCTATAGGTGGCTTTGCGGTAGATGGTAATTTCCGACATTGTCTCGGTCACGCCGTCGACGGTTCGGTCGACTGTGGCGCCGATGGCGAGGCGCTCTTTGCGGTCCCAGTCGTTCGTGCCTGCGCTGAGCAGGGTTGCGCTGTCGACGTTCGAGAAGCGCATCACTTCTTCGCCTTTGGTGTTAAACACGATGATGTCCGACGCTGCTACGCCCGGTTGAAGAATTTTGTGGATGAGCACCATAAATTCCGATGTCGAGGTCGTTTTGTCGAAAAACGACTTCGTAATCTTGCCGAACGGCTGGATTTGGTTCACCTTGTCGGTGTCGGGGATGGTCACTGTCACGTCGCACAATTTTTGGTTGTTGTTGTCGTAGAGCGTGATGACCGAACCGCCGTAGTAGTACTTGTTGACTGTGCTCATCGTGAACGATTGAGTGTAGTGCCAAGTCGTTCCGTCGGGAGCCTCGAGCAGTCCCCAACCGTTGACATCGCTGAGCGAACTTGCCGGCTCGGCGTCGACGAGCTTGGGCGTGGCTGCCACTGTGGTTTTAAGGGCGGCGCGCTCGGCAAAAGCGTTGCCACGGGTCACCGCCGTGAACGGGTGTGCGCTGCCGCGGAGCTTCTCTACTCGCTGCGCTGTCAGGGCGTTTGCACTTACCGTCGTGGCAATGAGGGCAATCATTAGAATGTAAAATTTTTTCATCGTTTTTGTTTTATGTGTTAGAAAATTTTAATTCCTCTAATTATTCTGCAAAGTTACTAATTATTAGGCTACTTAGCGCCTTTTAATCCTTAATAAAAGAAAAAACGGCGTTTTTTTGCCGAAACGTCAAGCGCCGCGCCGTCGCGTGTCTACCCGAAAATGCTATTATACGTTAAATTACAATTGTTAAAAGTGTCCGTATTTTAACACTTCGCGAATTTAGACAATTCGCTCGAAAATAACTATGTTTTTTAAGTATGTTAAATAACATGCATTTTTGTAATGCATTGAAAGTCAGTATTTTACCCCCCCCGTTGGATTTTAACACACTTTCACAGTACCTAAAATATCTTACACTAAACGGCGGTTTTAACACTTGCTTTTTATTCGCTAAAAAACGCAACTAAGTTAAACTTTGATTTTTATTAAAGGTAAAAGGCTTACAATTTGTAAATTTGCACCGAGTTTTATGAGTAAACCGAAAGCCTGTTGAGCCCGTCGGATACGCAAATGATACGAAAAGAAGACTTAAGAGAATAAACAAACATATTTTTGGTTTAATTTAAAATTAGTTATGAAGAAGCTGTTATTTTTACTGATTTCAGTTTGTTCTTTGTCGCTAACTTTCACCGCAGAGGCGAAAGTAGTGCGAGGACAAGTTGTAGATGCAGGCAATGGCGAGCCTCTGATTGGAGCGACTATCACTCCTAAAGGTGGAGGTCACGCAACTGCCACAGACTTGGACGGACGTTTCTCGATTGACGTGCCGAACAACGTAAAAGACATTACTGTAACATACATAGGTATGGTTACCCGCGTCGTTGAAGCTGCGGATAACTTGCTTATTACTATGGAAACAGCAGAGAACACACTCGACGATGTCGTTGTTACTGCCTATGGTACATCTACCAAAGGTACATTTACCGGTTCTGCCGGCGTTGTCGACGCTGCAACAATCGAAAAGCGTCAAGTGTCAAACCTTACACAAGCCCTCTCGGGTACAGTTGCCGGTGTGCAAATCCAAAGCTACAATGGTCAGCCGGGTACAAGCGCTACTGTTAAGGTTCGTGGTATCGGTTCGCTTAACGCAGGTACCGCTCCTCTTTATATTGTCGACGGTATTCCTTACGACGGCGATATGTCGGCTATCAACACCGCCGATATCGAGTCGATGACCGTCCTCAAAGACGCCGCTTCTACTGCCCTCTATGGTGCTCGTGGTGCTAACGGTATCATCATGATTACTACCAAGAAAGGTCGCTCGGCAAGCAACGGTAAGGCTGTCGTTACTTTCGACGCTCGTTGGGGTGCTAACTCGCGCGAGATTAAGAACTACGACGTGCTCACAAGCCCGAAGAGCTACACCGAGCTCGAATACGCCGCTATCCGCAATGCCGGTCTTTATTCTCTCGGCTACGACGCTGCTACGGCTCACGCTTATGCTAACGCTAACCTCGGCAACAACACCGCAGGTGGTAGCGGTTACCAAATCTACACCGTGCCTGCCGGCGAAAGCATCGTTGGTATTAACGGTAAGCTCAACCCCAACGCAAGCCTCGGCTACTGGGATGGCAACAACTACTACACTCCCGACAACTGGGCTGACCTCATGTTTACATCGCCACTTCGTCAAGAGTACAACCTCTCTATCAGCGGTAACTCTTCGCGTAACAACTTCTACTTGTCAGTAGGTTACCTCGACGATGGCGGTATCATTAAAGGCTCCGGTTTCGAACGTATTACTACTCGTCTTCGCGACGAATACATCGTCAACAACTGGTTGAAAGTCGGCGCTAACGTGGCTTATACTTATTATAAGAGCCAATATCCCTCCTCCCAAACTCGTGCAGACGGTACTTCAAGCGGCAACGCTTTCTTCATTGCAAACAACATCGCTCCTATCTACCCGATGTTTGTTCGCGACAGCCAATGCAACATTATGGAGAACGGCGGACGTCCAGTTTACGACTACGGTGACCAATCTTACACCGCTCGCATGCGTTCGTTTATGTCGCTTGCAAACCCCGCAGGTTCGCTTATCTACGACAAAAGAGAGTATCTTTCAGACATTCTCAACTCAAATTGGTTCATCGAACTCAACCCCGTACAAGGTCTTACTTTGAAGGCTACTTACGGTTTGAGCGTCGACAATACTCGCTTCAACAGGCTCTACAACGCCTACATGGGTCAGTTTGCCGATATGCAAGGTGCTGCCGACCAAAGCCACAGTCGCGATAACTCGCTCACTCAACAATATACGGCTAACTACAACAACCGTTTCGCCGATGTTCACTCTATCGACATTACTGCAGGTTATGAAGGTTACCAATTGCGTAGCAACTCTCTCAGCGCAAGCTCTTCTTGCCTCTACGACCCCGAAAGCTTCTACGTAAGCAACGGTATCAACAATAAGAACAACAGTTCTTATCTCGACCGCTACGCTACTCGCGGTTACTTCGCACGCGTTAACTACTCTTACGCTGACCGTTACATCGGTAACGTCGGTTACCGCCGCGACGCCTCTTCGCGTTTCTCTCCCGACAATCGTTGGGGTAACTTCTTGAGCGGTTCGGTTGCTTGGGTCATCAGCAACGAAAAATTCCTCGAAGGCATCGACAATATCGACCTCCTCAAACTTAAAGCTTCTGTAGGTCAACAAGGTAACGATGCCGTAGGTAACTTATACGCTTGGCTCGACCAATACTACGTTCAAGGTGCTAACGGCGTGTTCTCCGACGGTACTATGTACTATAAAGGTAACCCCGATTTGACTTGGGAAACTTCTACCTCTTACAACGTCGGTGTCGA
Organism: Candidatus Limisoma sp.; assembly: GCA_051872175.1. GTDB lineage: Bacteria > Bacteroidota > Bacteroidia > Bacteroidales > Muribaculaceae > Limisoma. The sequence continues at coordinate 3,456 of JBJEDP010000111.1, read as the reverse complement.
CTTCGGTTTCTTCGGCAACAAGCTCAACGGTAGCATCGAATATTTCTCTCGCAAGGCAAACGACATGCTCTATATGAAGCCCGTTGCAGGTTCTAACGGTTACGCACAAATCCCGATGAACGTTGGTTCTATCATCAACTCGGGTCTCGAAATCGACTTGAACTACAACATCTTCAACACCAAGAACTTCACTTGGGACTTTAACGTCAACGCTACTGTCCAAAAGAGCAAAATCGACAAACTTCACCCCGACTTGGACGGTCAACTCGTCGACGGCTCCTACATCTACACCGAGGGCGAAGAAATGTATCAAATGTACCTCGTAAAATGGGCTGGCGTTAACCAAGAAAACGGTGTCGCTCAATACTGGGCTTTGGATGAAGAAGGCAACGAATACAAGACCGAAAACTACACCCTCGCTCAAGACAACCGCAAAGCCGTTAACATGCTTCCCCGCGTTTATGGTGGTTTCGGCACAAGCTTGACTTTCTTCGGCGTCGACGCTTCTTGCCAACTCGCTTACCAAATCGGCGGTCACATCTACGACTCCGGTTACCAACGCTTGATGCACTGCGGTTACACTTCTTATGCCGGCAACAACTGGCACAAAGATATCTACAACGCTTGGACACCCGAAAATACAAACACCGACGTGCCGCGTCTCTGTGCTACCGACAAATATGCCAACTCGACGTCTACTCGCTTCCTCGAGAAAGCAAGCTACCTCGCGTTGAACAACATCACCATCGGCTACACTGTGCCTGAAAAGGCTGTCCGCAAACTCGGCTTGTCGAGCCTCCGCGTTTACTTCGCTGCCGACAACGTCGGTCTCATTTCTGCTCGTAAGGGCCTCGACCCGCGTCAAAGCTATTACAGCGCTTCGAATAACACTTATTCAACTATGCGCACTATTTCCGGCGGTTTGAATCTTAGTTTCTAATTTCAAAGAACTTACTTAACAATGAAAAAGAATTTATTATATATAGCATTGGCATCGTTGGCATTCACTGCCTGCGAAGACCTCGACTTGCGACCGGAAGGTACTCTTACCACGCCGGACCAAAAAGAAGAGACGCTGAAAAACAATCCGGAACGTGCTGAAGCCGGCGTCAATGCCGTCTTCTCCGGCATGTCGCAATATGCGCCCAACTACGACCTCCTCGGCTCCGTGCGCCACAACGACTTCGGTTATGCCTCAATTATGATGTTTATCGACGCTTGTAGTGCCGACGTCATTACCAGCGACAACGGTTACAACTGGGCAGGCAACTCCCTCGACTACAGCGACCGCGTCTACAGCTCTAACGAGAGCAAAATCATCTGGAACACTCTCTACAGCTCTATCCTCTCGGCTAACACTGTACTCTCGTCTATCGACGAAAATACAGAAGACCCGCAACTTCAATACTACATGGCTCAAGCTAAAACCGCTCGTGCTTTCTACTACCTCAACCTCGTTCAACTCTATCAGTTCAACTACGAAGGTCACGAAAGCTCGCCCGCTGTGCCCCTTATCACCGATAAGAACAAAGACGAAGCTGCTGCCAATGGCTGTCCCCGTGCTACCGTTCAAGAGGTATACGACCAAATCAACGACGACCTTACCAAGTCGATCGATTTGCTCTCAAACTGCGGCATCAGCCGTCCCGACAAGCGTTACGTCAGCACTGCCGTTGCTTACGGTCTCCGCGCGCGTATGAACCTCGCTATGCACAAATATGCTGAGGCTGCTGCCGACGCCGACAGCGCTATCGCTGCCGCTACCGACTGCGCACCCGCTTCTTTCAACGAAATCAACCACCCGGCTTTCTGGGACTTCTCCGAAAAAGACTGGATGTGGGGTATCCGCGTTGAAGAAACCGACGACATCGTTTCTTCCGGTATCATCAACTGGATTTCGCACAACGGTACGTTCAACTACGGTTACTGCGGTTACAGCGGCGGCCGTCAAATCAACAAACAACTCTACAGCCAAATCCCCGAAACCGACGCTCGTAAAGCTTGGTTCAGCAACGCTCAAGGCGTAAACCCGTACCTTACCGACGCTTACAACGAATACCTCGTCGAAAATGGTTTCTATCCTTACACAAGCTGTAAGTTCGCTCCCTACGGAGGTTATGCCGACGGCAATATCGGCGCCGACATCAACGCCAACGACATTGCTCTCATGCGTATCGAAGAAATGTATCTCATCAAGGCTGAAGGTCTTGCTCGCTCCGGCGGCGACGGCTATGCTGTGCTTAGCGCATTCATGACCAACTACCGCGACCCGCAATACTCGTTCTCCGCAACTAGCGGCGACCGTCTTATCAACGAAATCCTCAAACAACGTCGTATCGAGCTTTGGGGTGAAGGTCTTATCTGGTTCGACATTATGCGTCTCAACCAAGGCGTTGATCGCCGCGGCTGTGGTTTCCACGAACCGACTGTTATCTTCAACATCGAGCCCGGATCGCCTGTCCTCCTCTATCGTCTTCCGCAGACTGAAATCCAATCTAACTCGGCTATCAGCGAAAGCGATAACAACCCCGCAGTTGCTCTCCCTGACCCTGTTAAAGACGTTGAATAATTTAATAACTTATAATTTCCCAGAATTATGAAATTTAATAAAATATTTTTCGGAATCTTGGCAGTTTCGGCGTTGACGTTTACAGCTTGCTCCGACTACGAAGATACTGACGTTTTAAGCCCGCGTGCTAACGACGACAACGTGCGCATCCTCGCTTCAAACCCTGCTTCGCTTGAACTCGACCCCACCGACGCACAATTCGAACTCGCTCTCGCTCGTACGTCGACAAACGCTGCCGAGTACAAAATCAACGTTATTCAAAACGACGAAAACGCTTTCGTTTTCCCCGAAACAGTTGCTTTTGCCGATGGCGAAACCGAAGCTACTATCACTGTCAAAATGGCTGACAACGCTCCTATCGGTAAAGCCGTTAGCTACGAAATTGCCCTCGACGATGAAGTTTCGGCTATCTACAAAGCCGACGGCGTAGGCTCTTTCGCTGGTGCCGCTACTATCGTTAAGTTCAACCTCCTCGGTGTTGGTCAAGTTGCCGACTACTTCATGTATGCAGGTAAATCTGGTCTTATGATTACCATTGCTGTCAACATGTATCAACGCGACGACAAGCCCAATGTATTTCGTATCGAAAATCCCTACACTCTCGCCATTAATATTTTGACAGGCTGGGAATCTTGGGAATTCGAATACGGCAACAAAACTATCGATTTCGTTGTCGACAAAGACGATTTGGTTACCTTCGACGACATCTACCTCAACTTGGGATACCAAGGCAGTCAAGACAATCCAATTATCGCTTACATAAAGGACGGTACGCAAGCCGATCAAACTCTTGTTCGCGACGACGAAGGCAATCCGCTTTACTTCAAGCTCAGGCCTGCCTACTACGTTCTCCCGGCTGTAGGTGGATTCGGTCAATCTCCACTGTT
>JBJEDP010000110.1:0-1661 GCA_051872175.1 Candidatus Limisoma sp. | reverse complement strand
CTACCCTGGCATTTTTGATTGTGCCGACAGTGGTATTTACTTCGTGCAGCGACGACGATCCTGAGAGTACTCTCAGCAAGTTTACTATCGACCAAACGGCTGCAACACTCACACCGGGCGAAACTCTCGTGGTGTCTGCCCAATTCTTCCCCGACGATGTTAAGGACAAGACCGTAACATGGACATCAAGCGACGAGGAGGTTGCAACTGTTGCCGACGGCGTGATAACTGCCGTTAAGCCCGGTTCGGCGACAATCACCGCAACTCCTGCTGCTATGCCTTCGTTGGCAAAAACTATCAGCGTGAGCGTTACCAATAAGGCTGTAACCGTCTCGGGAGATGTTGAAGGCACTTGGGAGGCTTATTCTATCGTTACCGTAAACGGACAAATCAAAGTGCCCGCAGGCAAGAGCCTTACCATTGAGCAAGGCGTTGAGGTCGTTTTCAACTCGGTTGATGCAAGCGGTGCAGGTATCGAATTTACCGTCGACGGTAATATCTACTGCCGCGGCACCGAAGAAGCTCCTATTCTCTTCTCGATTCCTTCGGCTGAGCGCAAATACTCGAATGTTACCGACTGCAAGAATCTCTGGGGAGGTTTCATGCTCAACAGTTCCGATGCAAATGCCGAAGCTCTCTTCGACAACTGTATTATCGAATATGCCGGATGTCCGATGGTTGAAACATCGCCGTCAGTAATTTCGGGCATCTACACCGCCGGCGAAGACTACGGCGTTCAGGTTACAACAGGACCGCAGTTCAAAGGCTCGCTTGTCGTAACCAACAGCCTGATTCGCAACGGTTTTGCCGATGGCATCTATATGCAAGGCGGAAAAGCCATCATTACTCACAACACCTTCTCCGGCAATGGAGCAACCGGTGGCGAGGCTGTCAACGTAAAAGCCGGCACAAGCACCGTTGTTGCCTATAACGTGATGTATAGCCCCAACACCAACGGTCTGAAACTCTCCAGCTCGGGTCAAGACGATGCTGCCGGCCGCAGTCAGGCTAAGTGCGTGGCTTACAACAATACTATCGTCAATGCCGGATGGCGTCGCGACGGCTCAAAAGGCGGATGTATCTATGTGGAGAAAAACATTCTCGTGCATGTGTTCAACAACCTTATGGTCAACTGCAAATATCGTGCGCAAGTGCCCAAGTGGGGCAATCCGGGCGTATCTGAAGGCTGCGACGACAACTCGATTATCGACTATAACTGCTACGCTGCAGGAAGCATCGTAAGCACCTTGCAACAAGACATCGACGACGAAACGACCGTGCCTTACCTCAACTATGCAAGCAATAAGAATTATGCCGATGCTGTCGATGCACATAGCCTTATCGCTAAGGCTGCCAACGACCTCGGAGTGGCTTTCGCAAACTATAGCCTCGACTCCAACAAACTCGACAACGCAGTCTACGACGATTCGTGGAATTTCACTGCAACAGCACTTCCTCAAGGAGCTACCGACGGCGCAACACTCACCGGAATTGTTAACACGTCGCTTACCGTAGGCGGAACAACCTACACAGCCGACGCTCCCCAACAGTTCTTCGGCGCAAAGAAATAATGTGATTTAATTAACTCTCGGAGGGGCTGTCTAACAAGTGAACTTGTTAGACAGCCCCTCCGAGAGTTAATTAGGGATATTCAGTTAATG
>JBJEDP010000109.1:0-7376 GCA_051872175.1 Candidatus Limisoma sp. | reverse complement strand
TGAAACACAAAATCATACCCTACATCATCTGTGTGCTCTTCGTGGGCTATGCCGTACTGCTGCTCTGCTGCCACGGCTTGGAGTTTTCGCTCGACAACATCGTCTACGTTGTCGACCACGCCCTCTTCGGCGACTCGCACCTCTACCACGACACCGTTCGCACGCTGTCGGGTACGGTCAGCAGCGCTTCCGAATTTTCGGTAGAAATCTACCACCGTCAGACGCTGCCCATCGACCCTGAAGGTCTGCTGAGCACAATTCCGTCAATCGGCCACGTGCTCATCGGATTCCTCTGCGGCAAAATCATCATGACCGAAAAAGACAACCTACAGCGCGTGCTTAAGTTCTTGCTCGTCGGCGCAACCCTTACCTTTACGGGATTTTTGCTCGCCTACGGCATGCCTATCAGCAAAAAGCTCTGGACACCGACGTTCGCGTTGGTAACCTGCGGTTTTGCAGCCTCGCTGCTCGCCCTGTTGATTTACATCATCGACGTCAAAGGCTATAAGAAATGGTGCAAATTTTTCGAAGCATTCGGCATCAACCCGCTGTTTATGTACGTCCTCGGCGGCGTCCTCGGCATACTCTTCGGAGCAATCCACATCGGCGACGCAAGCATCAAAACATGGATTTATGCGCGTTCACTCGTGCCGATGCTTGGCGACGAGACGCTCGCTTCGCTCGTCTACGCCTTGATATTTATCGCTATTAACTGGTCTATAGGATACATTTTATACAAGAAAAAAATATATATTAAGATATGAAACTAATTGCAGATTGTGGTTCCACAAAAATTGATTGGTGCGTTGTTGAAAACGGCGAAGTAAAGAAACAAGTATTTACTTCGGGCATCAACGCCTTGCTAATGACAGAAGAGCAAATTCGCGAGACTTTAGCCCTCGAACTTGCTCAAGAAGTAGCAGAATTTGAGATTGAAAGTGTTTATTACTACGGCGCAGGTTGCTTGTTCGACGACATCTGTGCAAACGTACGTCGCGCCATTGCAGCAAACGTACCCACGGCAAAGACCATCGAAGTACATTCCGACTTGGTAGCCGCAGCACGCGCTTTGTGCGGCGACAAAGAAGGCATTGCATGCATCCTCGGCACAGGCTCTAACTCGTGCTTCTGGGACGGCAAAAAGATTGCCGACAACGTATCGCCGCTCGGCTACATCCTCGGCGACGAAGGTTCGGGCGCCGTGCTCGGCAAACTCCTCGTCGGCGACGTGCTCAAAAAGCAACTTCCCGAAGAACTTTGCGAGAAATTCCTCAAAGAATACGACCTCGACCGTCAGAAAATCATCGAAAGCGTCTACAAGAAGCCGGCAGCAAACCGCTTCCTCGCTTCGTTGTCGCCGTTCTTGAGCAAAAACATCGAAGAGCCGGCAATCCACCGTCTCGTGCTCAATGCGTTCAAATCGTTCTTCGTAAGAAACATCGAAAACTACAAAGACTACAAAAACTACGCCGTGTCGTTCGTAGGCTCCGTGGCTTACTACTACCGCGAAGTGCTCGAAGAAGCAGCCAAGGCTGTCGACATCAAAATCGGCACAGTCATTAAAAGCCCGATGGAGGGTCTCGTTAAGTATCACTCTAACTAACACAATACGATTATGGCTTTTGTAAAAATCAGTGAGCAATCATCGCTCTATAACGACTTGGAGAAGAAATCGGTACGTGAAATTCTCGACGACATAAACACCGAAGACCACAAAGTTGCCGATGCCGTGCAAAAAGCAATTCCGGCAATCGAGAAACTTGTAACAGGCATCGTTGAACGCATGAAAAAAGGCGGTCGCATCTTCTACATCGGCGCAGGCACGAGCGGACGTCTCGGCGTGCTCGACGCTTCGGAGATTCCTCCGACGTTCGGTATGGATCCGTCGTGGGTCATCGGCTTGATTGCCGGCGGCGACACCGCCCTCCGCAACCCGGTAGAAAACGCCGAAGACGACACCGAACAAGGCTGGCGCGACTTGCTCGAATATAACATCAACGAGAAAGACACGCTCATCGGCATCGCCGCTTCGGGCACTACCCCCTACGTCATCGGTGCGCTCCGCAAAGCTCGCGAAAACGGCTTGCTTACAGCTGCTATCACCAGCAACCCCGATGCACCCGTGTCGGAAGTTGCCGAAATTCCTATCGAAATGATTGTCGGTCCGGAATACGTCACCGGCAGCTCGCGCATGAAGTCGGGTACGGGACAAAAGATGATTTGCAACATGATTACCACCTCGGTAATGATTAAAATCGGTCGCGTAAAAGGCAACAAGATGGTCAATATGCAGTTGACCAACGCGAAATTGGTCGACCGCGGCTCACGTATGGTCTCGGAAGAACTCAACCTGCCCTACGACGAAGCAAAGCGCTTGCTGCTCCTTCACGGCTCAGTAAAACTCGCCATCGACGCTTACCGTTCAGAGCACTAAACACCGACCGCGATGAAACGATACATACTATTCGCTCTTGTAGCCTTGGCAAGCCTTTGCGCCAAGGCTCAAGAGAAATATGTCTACAACGAATTCTACTACCAGCGCGCCACGCTCTTCGAACTGTTGCCCATCAAAAACACCGACATCGTGTTTCTCGGCGACAGCCAAACCAACGGTTGCGAATGGGCGGAGCTGCTCGGTAACCCGAACGTGAAAAATCGCGGCATTTCGTCGGACGTAATCCAAGGCTTCGCCGACCGCGTTCAGCCGATTATCGACGGCGAACCGGCGAAAGTTTTCATCCTCGGCGGCGTCAACGACGTGTCGCACAGCATCAGCGCCGACAGCATCGCTACGGCTATGCGCAACTTGGTTCGCAAAATCAAAGTCGGCACACCGTGCACAAAAATCTATCTGCAAAGCCTATTGCCTATCGACAACTCGTTTAAACGCTACAAAAACCTTATCGGCAAAGAACAAGTCATCGTCGATGCAAATGTTTTGCTGAAAAAGATGGCGGCAGAAGAAGACATCGTGTGGATTGACCTATTCCACGAGATGGTCGACCCGACAACGGGTGCTATGAGAAAAGGGCTGACCAACGACGGCTTACACCTTCTCGGCGAAGGCTACTTCGTGTGGCGCGACGCCGTGATGCCCTACGTCAACGAATAACGCAGCCCGGCGCTCAGAACACTCGCTGCATCAACAGCATATCGGCATAATGTGTACCGGTTTTCAACCAGTCGCGCATTATGCCGCTTTGTTTGAATCCGGCGTGCTCGAACAGCCGCACTGAGCGAACATTCCCCACGGGAACCTCCACGGCAAGTTGATGCAAGCCGAGATAACGCTCGGCATAGTCGGCAATGAGCCGCACAGCCTCGGCACCGTATCCGCATCCGCGAAGTTGCGGTGCAATGAGAATACCCACCCACGCGCGCAGGTCGAACGGCGAAAAATTGTAGAGGTCGACGACGCCGATGCGCTCGCCCTCCGACGATTCTATCATCAGTCGCAACTGTCGGTCGGCATAGATGTCGGACGTGTTGGTGGCGATGTAGTTTTGAATCTGATGGCGTGAATACGGTGCCGAATTACACCCGTACTCCCACACCTCGGTATCGTTATCCCACTCGAAAATAGCGTCGACGTCGCTCATCTCCAATGCGCGCAGACGCACTCGCTCGGATTTCAGAAGTCCTTCCATGTCTGTTATTTCTTAAACGTATCTGAAAACAATGTGCGGTTGACAATCGAACGTCCGAGAGTAACCTCGTCGGTATATTCAATCTCGTTACCGATAGCCACACCGCGCGCCAGCATCGTGATTTTGACGCCCGTATCAGCCAACTTGCGGTAGATGTAGAAGTTGGTCGTGTCGCCTTCCATCGTTGCACTCAGCGCCAACACCACTTCGTCGACACCGCCGGCGCTGACTCGCTCAACGAGGCTGCCGATTTCGATGTCTTGCGGTCCGATGCCGTCCATCGGCGAAATCAATCCGCCCAAGACATGGTAGAGACCGTTATACTGATGCGTGTTTTCGACCACCATCACGTCTTTAACATTCTCTACCACGCAAATCGTCGACGCATCGCGCGAGGGATTGGCGCATATCGGGCACAAATCGGCTTCGGAAATGTTGTGGCACATCCGACAATAGCGTATCTCCTTGCGCAACTTGATGATTGCCTCGCCAAGGTCGACGGCTACCGACTCATCCTGACGCAATAGGTGCAGAATGAGTCGAAGCGACGTTTTGCGACCGATGCCCGGCAGGGTTGCCAACGCCGACACCGCATTTTCGAGTAACGAGGATGAAAATTCTTTATCCATTTACTTATCGTATATACTGTTGAGCGTTTCCGCCAAGCGAAGCCCGCCGAACAGCAATTGTTGTTCGATGACTTCGGCTGCAGTCGCCACGTAGTCGTAACTGAGTTTTGCGCCTTCGGGAGTGGTTGCGTAGACCCACGTTGCGAGGTTGACGGTTTCGCGAGCCCAATCGTCGGGCGTCTTGCCAAGCACCTTAGCGGCGGCTTCGGCAGGCAGGCGGTCGATTTGTTGCTGCCATTCGGTGTAGCTCCATTTGTGTGCGCTTTCGACCAAATCCGTATCCCAGATGCTGTGAAGGTTGCGTTCGCGTCCGAAATAAGTTACCATCCAACGATTTCCGCCCAAGTCGGACAGGTGTCCCAGATGCATCGGCTGATGAATGTCGCCGACAAGATGGACAACGATTTTCAGCGCCAATGCCTCGTCGGTGTGCGACATACTGCCGGCTTTCAATTTGGCAATTTGCTCGTTCAGCGCAGTTACGACGTCGCCACGATGATTCGGCGTCATCGTTTCGTAGGTCTTGTCGGCATCGATGTTTTTATAGTGCCACGTCTTGGTGTAGGAATACTCCGGTGTATGGCTGGCGTTGTCGAGCCAGTTGGCATAATAGACAATTGATTTGCCGTCGAGAGCAGCCTCTACGGCAGCTTTTGTTTTAGGTGTCAAGTGGCATTCTGCAATGTAAGCCACAACGTCGTGACCTTTTTGTCCCCAACCAAAGCACGCCAACGACGACAGCAGTGCGAGTGATAGAATTGTTGTTCTGATTTTCATAATTATCGGTTTTATGTTTATTCTTTTTCTGAAAGTTCGAGCCAACGCATTTCAGCCTCGTCGAGTCGCGCGGCAATATGCTCGACGCGCTCCGACCGCTCGGTGATTTCGCGATAGTCGGTCAGTTCGCCCGACGAAAGCAGGGCTTCGATTTCGGCTTTTTCGGCTTCAAGACGGGCAATTTCGTCGGTAAGTTGCTCGAACTCGACGCGTTCCTTATATGTTTTGCGATTCGACGGTGCTTGTTGTCGTTTGGGCTGCTGCGGCGCTTCGACACGCACCTTCGCCGCTTCGGCTGCCTTACGCTCCGTCGACCATTCGCGATAGTCCGAATAGTTGCCGGGGAAGTCGAGCACACGTCCTTCGCCTTCGAACACGAAAAGATGGTCGACCGTGCGGTCCATAAAGAAGCGGTCGTGCGAGATGATTATCAAGCAACCCTTGAACTTCTGCAGATAGTCTTCGAGCACGGTGAGCGTAACGATGTCGAGGTCGTTGGTCGGCTCGTCGAGGATTAAGAAATTGGGATTGCGCATCAGCACGGTCGCCAGATAGAGTCGACGACGCTCGCCGCCGGAGAGTTTGGCAATGTAGTTTTGCTGCGTTTCGGGCGTAAACAAAAACATCTGCAAAAACTGCGACGCCGTGTAGCGCGTGCGCTCGTCGAACACCACCACTTCCGCCACGCGTCGTACGGCATCGATAACCTTGTCCGACTCGTTAAACTTTATGCCGTCCTGGCTGTAATAGCCGAATTTGACGGTTTCGCCGACGTCGAAATAGCCGCTGTCGGGGCTGAGTTCGCCTTGCAGAAGACGCACAAACGTGGTCTTGCCAACGCCGTTGGCACCAACGATGCCCACCTTTTCGTAGCGAGCGAATACGTAGTTGAAATTATCGAGAATCACACGATTGTCGAACGACTTGCACACGTCGACCGCCTCGAAAATCTTGTTGCCGATGCGTGAAGAACTGTTCTGCAAGCGCACTGTGCTATCGTCGCGTTTCACGCGCGAACGGCGGTCGAGTTCGTAGAAGGCGTCGATGCGATATTTCGCCTTTCCGGCACGTGCTTGCGGCTGACGGCGCATCCAGTCGAGTTCGGTGCGCAGAAGATTGCGCACGCGAGCCAGTTCGGCATTTTGCGCATTCAGGCGCTCTTGACGTTTGGCAAGGTAGTAGTCGTAATTGCCGGCGTAGGTAAACACCTCGCGTTGGTCGATTTCCAAGATGCTGTTGCACACGCGGTCGAGGAAGTAGCGGTCGTGCGTGACCATCAGCAACGTCGCGCGCGAGCGTTTTAGATAGTCTTCAAGCCACTCGATAATTTCGATGTCGAGGTGGTTTGTCGGCTCGTCGAGCAGAATCAGGTCGGGCTCGCCAAGCACGATTCCGGCGATTGCCAGACGCTTAACTTGACCGCCTGAGAGTTCGCCGACAGGCTGCAGAAAGTTGGTAATCCGCAGCTGCGTGAGCGTCTGCTTGACGCGCTCTTCGTAATCCCAAGCACGGGTTGCGTCCATCACCGAAATAGCAGCGGCAAGGGCTTCGCTGTCGCCGGTCAGTGTCGCTTTTTCGTAGTCGTTGATAGCGCGGGCTACCTCGCCGGCATTGCGAAGACACGCCTCAATGACGGTGCTCGACGGGTCGAACGTCGGCTGCTGCTCGAGCATTGCCACCTTCAGCCCGTTGCGAAACGTCACCGTGCCGCTATCGTACGGCTCAAGTCCGGCAACGCACCGCAGAAAGGTGGTCTTTCCGGCGCCGTTTTTCGCAATTATGCCGATTTTATCGCCCTCATAGACGCCGAGCGTAACGTCGCCGAAGAGCAGTCGGTCGCCGTACGACTTGGTTAGTCCTTCTATCTGTACGTATGATTTCATCAATGTTTGCTTTTGAACTGTAAAGTTACGGTTTTTTGCGTGAACGACAAAACATACGCTCGGGAAATAAAAGTGGAGAGGTAAGAGTGGAGAGAGGTGAGTAACCTATCTTTATAAATAATGTCAGGCTTTATTAGCTGACACTCTATTGCATATATTCTTCAGCGTTTTGTCAAAATCAGCGTCCGTCGCAAACGAATCTTCGGGAACGAGCAGAAAATTGTACGTTCCGTCGACGAAATCGAGGCGAATATAGCCGTGTGTCACCGTACAATCGTCGAAAGCCGCCCACTCATAGTGCGCTTCGCCGACGCACTGCTCGTCGTTGAGATAGATAATCGTTATGCCGCTGTCGTCAATCCGCGCCGCCTGCCGACGCACCGCAGAAACGGCAACCGGACGAAATGCGTAGTAGAAATAGACAAATCCGAGCAACATCG
>JBJEDP010000108.1:0-7438 GCA_051872175.1 Candidatus Limisoma sp. | reverse complement strand
ATCACCAACGGATGCGCCTTACTGCATTGATTGAACGGAATCTTGCAGTAGGCATTAAATGCAATAATTGTTTCTTCTCGAGTCCACTTTTCCATATTGACTGTTCGTTGGCGTTCTCTTGCAAAGGTAATACCGATTGTGGGTAAAGATTGTGTGCTTCGGTGTTATAAAATCTTAAAAATTTGGTCGCTTTCGGCGGGTGGGGCGGGGCTATTTCAGCAGGTATCGGAAGAATGTTTCGTCGGAGTCGGGGAAGAGTTGCTCTAAGTGTGCGCGGAGGCGTTGGTACGACTCTGCGGGTGTTCGTTCGGTGGTGCAGGCTTCTACGCCGAAGAGTCGTTCGGGACGTGTGTGGAGCGACCACCCCCAGCCGTAGCGTTTGCCTTTCTTGTCGATGGGATAGACGAAATCTTCGGTTACGATTCGGCAGCCCATGTTGAGCCGAGTGATGTATTTGTCGAATTTGCTTCCGAGTTTTGGCGTGTCGAAACCGCAAATTGCGCGCAGTTGGCGAGTTATGAGGCTTCCTTCGCGGTCGAGGGCTTCGAGAATCATTGCTTCGACGGAGTCGGGCTCGGGCATTGGCGTCACGGAGCGTCGGTAGTTGCAGAAATCTGCCCAAAGTTGCTGAGTGATAAACGTTGCTTTGCCGTTGATAAACCCGCCGTAGGCGCAACCGGTTTGCTTGATGATGTCGCCTTTCCAGTCCCAAAGAGGCCATCCGGTGCCGCCATCGGCGGGCTCTTGGTAGTCGCAGACGGGGTCGACGGCTTCTTGTGCCGACCAGTCAAGTCCCATCTTGAGCAGCGGGATTATGCCGACTTCGTTGATGAAGTCGATGAGCTCGGCGCAGGAGAGCAGAGGACGTTCGGGGAGTGGTTTCATTGTGGGTGAGGGTCTATTCGTAGATTGTTGCAACGATTCGGCGAGGGCCGCCGTAGTCGCGAAATTCGCAGAGGTATATGCCTTGCCAGGTGCCGAGGTTTAGTCGGCCGTCGGTGATTGGGATGGTCAGCGACACGCCGAATAGCGAGGCTTTTGCGTGCGCGGGCATGTCGTCGAGGCCTTCGAGGGTATGGTCGTAGTAAGGCTCGCCTTCTGCAACGAGTTGGTCCATGATTTTGGCGAGGTCGGAGCGCACGTCGGGGTCGGCGTTTTCGTTGATGCTCAGTGCGCACGAAGTGTGCTTGACGAATAGGTTGAGCAAACCTGCGCGGGGAAGCGGTTTTGGCAGATGCGACAGAATTTCGGCGGTTACGAGGTGGCAACCGCGAGGCTTTGGCGTGAGAGAGAATTGCTGTTGCTGAATCATTTGCGTCTACATTATGCTAATCAGTTCCAACTCGAAAATCAGCGTAGAGCCGCCGGGGATGCCGGGAATCGACTTGCTGCCGTAAGCCATTTCGGCGGGGATGTAGATTTCCCATTTGTCGCCTACCGACATCTGTTGTAGAGCGATAGCCCAGCCGACGATGAGGTCGCGCATACGAATTGCCAACGGAGCGCCGCCGCGACTTGTGTCGAACTTTCGTCCGTTGATGGTCCACCCGGTGTAGTGGGCGGTGATGATGCTGCGCATGTCGGGATGCTTGCCGCCGCGACCTTTGTGCAACTGCTTGTAGTAGATGCCTTTAGGCAATGGCTCGACGCCGGGCTCGAGTGCCTTGTCGCGGAGCCATTGTCGGTTGGCTTCGATGTATTCTTTTTTACTCATCGGTTAGCGGTTCTTTTTCGACTTTTTTGGGGAAGTTTCTTTGTTTTGCCGACTTCGATTCTGCCGATTCTTCTTTTTAGGTTTAGGCTCGTCAACGACGTTTCCGTTACGGTTGACGATTGGTCGCGACAGGGTGTCGGCGCTTGATCCGACGAGAGCGAAGTCAAGCTGCTTCTTGTTGAGGTCGGCGCGCGCCACGCGGATTGTGAGCTTGTCGCCGAGTTGGTAGACGTGGCGTTTGCGGCGGCCGACGAGGCAGTAGTTCTTTTCGTCGAATTCGTAGTAGTCGTCGTCGAGGTCGCGGATAGGCACCATGCCTTCGCACTTGTTTTCGTCGATTTCGACGTACAATCCCCATTCGGTAACGCCCGATACTGAGCCTTCGAAGGTCTGTCCGATGCGGTCTGCCATAAATTCCACCTCTTTGTATTTGATGGAAGCGCGTTCGGCGTTGGCGGCGAGCACTTCCATGTCGGAAGAGTGCTTGCACTCGTCTTCGAGTTTGTCTTTGTTGACGGCGCGTCCGCCGGCGAGATAGCGCTCGAGCAAGCGGTGTACCATCATGTCGGGATAGCGGCGGATTGGCGACGTGAAGTGGGTGTAGTAGTCGAACGACAGCCCGTAGTGACCGACGTTGACGGTAGAGTAGACGGCTTTAGCCATCGAGCGAATTGCCAAAATCGAGAGCAGGTTTTCTTCGGGTTGCCCTTTGACTTTGTCGAGCATTTTGTTGAGCGAGTTGTTGATGTCGCTACGTTTACCGCGGAGCTTGATTCTGTAGCCGAAGCGGCCGGCGATTTCGGCGAAACTTTCCATCTTGTCGTCGTTAGGACGGTCGTGGATACGGTAGACAAACGGTTTGGGTTGCTTTTTGCCTTTGGGATGTCCGATTTCGGTAGCTACTTGCTTGTTTGCGAGGAGCATAAACTCTTCGACGAGTTTGTTGGCGTCTTTCGACACCTTGAAGTATACGTTTATAGGGTGTCCCTTTTCGTCGATGTCGAAACGAATCTCGAATCGGTCGAAGTTGAGTGCGCCGTTTTCGAAGCGTTTGCGGCGGAGGCATTTTGCGAGTCGGTCGAGAGTGCGGATTTCGTCGGCGAAGTCGCCTTCGCCGGTTTCGATGCGCTCTTGTGCCTCTTCGTATGTGAAACGGCGGTCGCTCTTAATGACCGTTCTGCCGATGCGATGGCTTTTGATGTTAGCATCGTCGTCGAGCTCGAAGATGCAGGAGAAAGTCAGCTTTTCTTCGTCGGGACGCAGCGAGCAGATACCGTTGCAGAGGTGCTCGGGGAGCATCGGGATAGTGCGGTCGACGAGGTAAATCGACGTGGCGCGTTCGCGAGCTTCTTTGTCGATGACGGTTCCCGGGTGAACGTAGTGAGTCACGTCGGCGATGTGGACGCCCACTTCCCAGTTGCCGTTGCCGAGACGGCGAATCGAAAGCGCGTCGTCGAAGTCTTTAGCGTCGCGCGGGTCGATGGTGAAGGTCGTTACGGAGCGGAAGTCTTCGCGGCGCGCGATTTCGTCGGGCGTAATACCGGCTTTAATGCGGTTTGCGGCGTCTTCGACTTTCTTGGGATAGACGTATGGCAGCCCGAATTCGGCGAGGATAGCATTCATCTCCGAGTTGTTTTCGCCGGTCGGACCGAAAACGTCAACGATTTCGCCGATAGGATTTTTGTCGTCGTCGTCCCAGCGGACGATACGAGCAATCGCTTTGTCGCCGCTCGTTGCGCCTTTAAGATTTTCGGCGGGGATGATTATGTCGCAGGCGAGGAATTTGCTGTCGGTTTGCAGAAAGGCGTAAGATTTCTGCACTTTGACGGTTCCGATAAACGTCTGCTCTTTCTTTTCGATAATCTCGAGCACGCGTGCTTCGGGCTCAACGCCACGACGTTGCGCCGAGAGGTGCACTCTGACGCGGTCGCCGTTGAGTGCGTGCTTGGAGTTGCGTTCGGCAACGAAAATAGGCACATCGGTATTGTCGATGATAACGCCGTTTTTGCCGTTGCTGCGGCGCACGAAAGTGCCTTCGGAGGCGGAAGTTATTTGCGTGGCTTGGTAGCGTCCCGGGACGAGTTCGGAGAGAAAACCGTCGAGCACCATGTCGTCGAGCACGTCTGCAATCAAGTATTGGTTGACGCGCCTTGTGATGCCCAAATCCAAGGCTATTTGCTTATAGTTGTACGAACCTGTCGGGTGCTCGTTGAAGAAGTCGACCACCATGCTTTGGAAATCGGCTTTCCGGGTCTTGTTAGTTTTCTTTTTTGACATATGCTCGAATGTTTCTTGTAAAACAATGCAAAATCGACGATTGTTTTAGCGATTATATCCACAAAGTTAGTACATCCGTCGCTTATGTGCAAGAAAACGGCGCAAAAACGCGGCGGTTAGTCGCGCTTAATCGTTATTAATCGTCTTAGTCGTCGAGCGGGAGGAGTTCGTAGAGATGCAGTCGGAGTTGCTTCCAGCTGACGAAGTCCGACTTCGAGCCGCGTAGCAACTTGATAGGCTTCTCGTTGAGATAAGCACGGACGTAGACGGCGCCCGACGGGGCGGTGAAGTAGACGAGTTGCAGGTTTGCCGCCATAGGGAACGACTCGTAGTCGCGCCAGTTGTCGGCAACCGTGTCGTAGTAGTTAGTCAGGTAGTAGCATCCGGGCACCTGCATCAGCGCCAGCAGCGGCATGAGCGTCTCGGCGTGGCCGAAGCGCAGTTTCGCCGAAGCGGTCAGCTTGCCTTGTAGGGCGTCGTCGGCGGTCGAGATTATGTCTTGGAGCAGCGGCGCGGCGAGTCGGGCAGGGCGTTGCGAGAGCGTCGAAGCCGAGTAGAGCAGGTATTGACGGAAGTTGAACACCGACCACATTCGGCGATATTCTTCGATGGTAAAATATTTCGACGCATCGATTTTCAGTCCCATGCAGTTCATTCCGGCAACGACATAGTATTCCGCCAGGGCTAGGTCGTAGACCTTGTCGTAGTCGAGCGGAAAACGTTCGCCGAGGATTCGCAGCAGCGGGTCGATGGTGATGTTGGCAGCGGCAAAACGGTTGTAAGTGCTTGTGTAGGCAGTGTCGCGACGGTATTCATTATATAGGCTGTCGAGGTCGAAATTGCGCATCAGCGGGCTGAATTCGGGACCCGACGACGTCGTCAGGCTGATGCCTTTCGCTCGGCGGGCAAGCGCGCCGGTTGCGGCATACATGCTGTGGACGCACCGCGGCGACGACGAAGAGATTGCCACGACGTGCGAGTCGACGAAAAGTTGCGGAAAGTTGTCATACATTCGTTCGGCAATGCCTCGGTGCTCGCGCTCGCCGATAGAATCGAGTTCGCCCCAACGGTTTGCCGTGGCGCTGATAACTCGCTCAACGTCAGCCTTAAACTGAATGCCGAGCGGCGTGATAGTCTTCTCGCGTTCGGCGCGCTCGAGAGCACGGTGGATGAGCATCGTGAAGTGAGAACTTGCCGGATAGCGCGAGCCGTGGCGACCGACGTGGTTGATAAACACCGGCGTGAGCGAGTCGGGATATTGCACCGTGGCGTTACGCTCGGGGTATGGCGACAGGCTTGCGCGTCCGCTGTTGTAGTCGAAGGCGTGTGCCGATGCAACGGCGACGACAGTGAGCAAAGCCCATACGAATATACGTTTCATTGTTTTTTAAGAGTTTTATTGCCGACAAATTTAGCAACATTTACCTGAAAAAGCAAAAAAAAGCTGCGCGGGCTTCACGCGGGATGGCGCAGCTTCGATTGGTGTGTGGTTATATATGGATTTGCTTGCAAAATAGCTGCGCCGGGCGGAGTCTATGTAGGCTCCATTAGCGAAATCGTCATTTCGTATATCTTGCCTTAATGCCTTTAAGTAAAATTCTTATTTTTTCTCTCAATGAGCGTTTACCCCTCCACGAAGCGGCATAATGATGTACAGAAATAGTGTTCTTTGTAATGTGGCTTTTTCCGGAGTTCCAATCTTTTCCACAAAAATAATCCTTCGGAAAAATTGCCGGCCAAGTGTCGGCATTCAAATTCGGTATGATGAATTTTGTTAAAAGTTCTGTGTTAGCTTTACGCCTTGGATGACCAAACATATTTATAAAATGTGTGTCATTGTAGTACATTAAGAAGGACTTTAACCATTCAGAACCTGGTTCTGACGCTATGACGCCGGTGCTTATGTATTTGTATTCAACGCCCACGAAAGACTCAAATTTCAGGTAATCATCAAATGATTGCAATACTTCTACGTCAGTATCTAAATATATGCCACCTATTGTATGCAAGACGTGAATTCGACATACATCCGATACATGTGCAAAGCATGACATTCGATAAGCTTCTCGACTATACAAATATTGATTGTAATCGAAGTTTGACTCATTCCATTCGATGATTTCATAATCAGGAAGCTTTGCTTTCCATGTGGCAAGATATTTGTAGAATTCGGGACTTTTGTCTTTCGTGCCGAACCAACAATAGTGTATCTTTTTGGGAATCATTTTTTTATAAGACTTTTTAATTTTTTGAGGAATATATTTCTACGATCATGCGACTTTTTCGTTTTAATCATATCGTCCGATAATTGAGGAGGAAAACCTCGATGGCGAAGATATTCTGAGGAAAACCGATAGAATCCATTGTCAATTGAACAAAACCTACACACATCTTTCATCCATATCGATTGAGGAATGTTATGACCTTCAGGATATATTCGCATACGATTGAGGTCTATTAAACTGAAGTGAAATTTGCCATTTGAAGATATAGTCACTCTTACATTTGTGTTATTTAAGTCATTGTGAACAATTCCCATATCGTGCAAATAGGCAACAAATTCGGCAAACGCATCAATCACCTTCGAGCCATATATACTTGACGCAGAGGCTAAACTATCAGACGTTTCATATTCGGTGATATACCACGATTCTTTTAATATTTTCAGTTTGTTCCTACGTTCGGCAAATGCAATCGGATAGGGCGTTGAGACACCTCGCTCAATAAGATTAATTGCATTCCTCATTGATTTTTTTGCTTTCGTTGGTTTGATGCTGTATATTATTCTTTTTATAATCTTATTGCCAAATTTTTTGACGACCAAGTGAGTATCACATAAATTAACTGACCATATTTTGTTCCTTCCATTATGAATAATGTCGCATTCGTCCGCCAAACTATCATTCAATAGTCGTGAAAGATTGCCGAATTTTTTTTCTTCATATTGCGATTTAAAAAATATTCTCAGCATCATCTTTTTGTATTTCTATTCAATTGCCATTCAAGTATTTTTGACATCAACACAATCTGATATATTGAAGCCATATAAGCTTTGATAATTCCCTTTCTTTTATGCTTTATTCCGCCTTGTAGTACATAACTCTTAAGAAAGAACCACATCGGGCGGAAAAACATTGTAATGACAGATATCCGTTTATTACTTCTTCTCTGCATATCATAGTCGGTGTAAATATTCATTTTACTGATATGTTGAGACAATGTTGAATCGTCCAAATGTTCAATACTTAATTCTTTCTTCGCCGGTATCTTAATGATTTTTCCATCGATAATGGGATGCGAATGAATCGTTTTAGGCCATGATGTTTTATCTTTTTGGAAGAACCGGATTTGATAATCGGTTTTTTCTTTAAATTGTTCGCCCAAAAATAAATTTATTCAAGTTTCGCAAGTCAAAAAAATAGCGTAACTACCTAAAACAAAAGGGCA
>JBJEDP010000107.1:0-7475 GCA_051872175.1 Candidatus Limisoma sp. | reverse complement strand
AGGCTGAACGTGGGGTTTACCACGACTGCTGTACCTCCGGCACAGCCACCGCTGCAGTATCTTCGACACTGCAGCGGTATCTATTCTCTGCGCCTCGGTGCGACTTTTCTATTTTATAATTATCAATATCCTAACCGCGCGATAGCGCCGACTAACCTTACCTCTTACCTCTCCACCCTCCCCTCACATTCTGTCGTTTTCGCAATTTTTGCGGCTGCGGCGAGCATAATTTTGCAGTGTCATTAAAAAACTATCATACCATGGAAGACAAACAAAACATTCAGGAAAGTGCGCCGGCGGCAGTTGTGTCCGACGAGCGCCGAGAGGTTAACGAACTCGAAGACCGCGTGTTGCAATATCTGGCAACTCATCATCCCGAAGACGAGAAAGCGCTCACTGCATTGATTGACGCCCTTGTCGGGACGCGAGAGCCGTCGGATGCGGTCATCGACAGTATGTATAAAGGAATGCGCTACGATGTCGACGTGGCGGCGGCGCGTAGCGAGGGTTACCGCGACGGTCGTAATGCCCAAATCGACGAGCGCTTGAGCGCCGAGCCCGAGTTGCCTCACGATGATGGCGGTTTGGAGCGCGAGTCCGACGATTTACCCCTCTTGCGCCATATCAGTAAAAGTGTTTGGGACCTTTAGTATTAACTTTAAATTTTTATTATCATGAACGAATTTAAGATTGACTACAAGAAATTGTTATTTGTAGCGTTGGCAGTGATCAGCGTATTGCTTCTGCTGATGATTTCACCCAAGTGTATGCTCGCCATGCCGATTATTGCGGGCGTAGCCGGCGGAAAGCACGTCGAAGACGAGCCGTTGACACTCTCGACCGCCACGGAAGCCTCGCCGGGACTGCTCCTCAACGAAATCGACAAGCGCATTGTCAAGATTCGCCCGATGGCAACGCCAATCGACCAATTGTCGCGCTGGGCTGGCGCCAAGAAATCGGGAAGTATGGTGGTCGACTATTACAGCGTCGACACTCGTCCCACTACGGCGACGACTACCGACGACTACGACGGTATCGACACAAATCCGTCGATGAGTTCGAGCCAACGACTCGTCCGACTTTCGCTCGACGACGCTTCGGCTTTCGAGCCTTCCGAAACCATCTTGGTTAAGGGTGTTTTCGGCTATAAGGACGACCGCACTACGCGCGACGTGCTCGACCTGGTGCTCTATGTCGAGTCGAAAAGCTCCAACGTCTTGGTATGTTCGGCGGTCAACGGTATGGAGAAAGGCGGCATCGTCTTTTCGCCGTCGATTTCCTCCGGTACCACAGTCGTTCGCATGGGACGTGCCGCTACCGAACTCGACGTGCAGACCGCTCAATTCGAGGCGTTGCCCGTCAAGTCGCAAAACTTCTGCCAAATCTTTAAGATGCAGATTGAGCAAAGCACGCTCCAGAAGATTGCTAACAAGGAGGTAGGCTGGACCTTTACCGACCAGGAAGAGGCTGCCGTCTACGATATGCGTCAAGGCATGGAGAAAAACTTCTTGTTCGGCGTCAAGGGTCGCGTCTACGACTACGAGAAGAAGGAAGAGGTGCTGCTCACCGGCGGCATCTGGCGTCAAGCCGGCGGCGAATTCTCCTACGTCAAAGACAGTCTCAACGACGACGTCTTGGTTTCGATGATGCGACAAGCCTTTACGGGCAATGCCGGAAGTCGCCGTAAGGTACTCATCGCCGGCTCGGGGCTGATTGAGCAACTCAATCGCCTCGAAACCACCAAGGTGGTGATGGCGAGCGAGAACGTGGTGAAGTGGGGCATCGACTTCTCCGAAATCCGCTCGAAGTTCGGCACCGTCTACGTTATGCTCTCCGAAATCTTCGACGAGTGCGGCATGGAGGACAACGGTATGATTATCGACCCGGAATATCTCCAAAAGTATAGCCACATTCCGTTTACGACCGAGCAGTTGAACCTCAAATCGGCGGGCGTGCGCAATACCGACGCTCTTGTGCTTACCGAGGCTTCGTGCATGGTGCTCCGCTATCCGAAAGCGCACTTGCGCATCGTCTGCGGTTAGTTTGTAACAACGAAGGGCAGGGTCGAAAAGCCTTGCCCTTTTTTATCTTTTTCAACTTTAAATCCACGATACTATGAAACTTGTTAATGAAGAAGGACTTGCGCATTTAGACGTCGCTCTGAAAGCGTGGCAGCGCTACGACGATTTTCGCCGACGTCGTGAGCGCAATATGAATTTCACCTACGGCCGCCAGTGGCTCGACCCCATCCGACTCCACGACGGCTCGGAGATTACGGAGCAGGAGCACAGCATGATGTCGGGCAAAACGCCGTCGACCAACAACCTTATTCGTCAGTTGGTAAAAAGCGTTGTCGGGCGCTTTCGCAGCCAAGCCGCCGACTCTGCGCCCGAGGATATTGCCGACACGCTGTCGCGAAATCTCGCCGACGAAGTAGACTGCCGTACGTTCGAAGAATTTCTGATTTCCGGCGCATGCTTTCAGCGCGTCGAGGTCGGTCGCACGGGCGTGGAGATTACCAACGTATGCCCGGCGCAGATGTTTACGAGCAAGATAACCGACTCGCGCGGCAGAGATTGTCGCCTCGTCGGGCAACTCCACGACATGGCGATGAGCGACATCCTCCGCCGTCTCTCCGACGGAAGCCGACGTCGCGCCGTCGACATCTGCCGAGCCTTGGCGCAACCGGCGTCGGTCGGCTCCGAGTTTTTTACGAGCGGCGACCCCGACCGCTATCGCGTCGTCGAACTGTGGACTCTCGAAAGCCGCGAATGTTATCGCTGTCACGACCGCAGTAGCGGCTCCTTGTTCTACGCCACTCCGGCTGAGGCAAAACGCCTCGACGAGAGCGTGGAGCGCCGCTGGACAATTCGCGACGTGTGGCGATGCCGTTGGTTGACTCCCTCAGGCGTCATTCTCAGCCAATACGATGCGCCGATGCATCCTTTCGTGTTCAAACTCTATCCGCTCACCGACGGCGACATCCATTCGTTTGTTGAAGACGTCATCGACCAGCAGAAGTTTGTCAACCGAATGATTACGATTATCGACCACGTTATGGATTCTACCGCCAAAGGTGTGCTGATTTATCCCACCGAGTCGCTGCCGGAGGGCTTCTCTTGGCAAGACTTGGTGCGCACCTGGCGCTCGCCGAACGGCGTTATCCCGTACGATTCGATGCGCCTCGACTCCGGCTTTAAACCCGAGCAACTGATTGTCAATGGTGCAAATACGGGTGCTTATGAGTTGCTCAACCTGCAGATGAGTCTTTTTGAGAAAATTTCGGGCGTTTCGGCTGCCATGCAAGGGCAAAACCTTAGCGGCGTCAACGGCTCGAAACTCTACGACAGCCAAGTGGAAAACTCCACAATCTCGCTGCTCGATTTGTTCGATTCGTTCACGTCGTTTCTCTCAGCGCGCAACGAACGCGTGCGAGGGCTTATCGACGGCGGTCGTAAGTAGTAAATGCGTAAGGATATGGGTTCTTGTCGTCGGCGACGTGTGTCTCCGTCTCGACGAGAATCCATTCGTTTTTGTCAATCTCGGGGAAGAATGTGTCGGCGTCGGGAAATTCGGCATCGATTTCCGTCAGATACAGCCTGTCGGCAATCGGCAGTGCGAGGCGATAGATTTCGGCGCCGCCGATGACGAAAGCGTCGCCGTCGGCAAGTCGTAGAGCTTCGTCGAGCGAATGTGCCGTCTCGACGCGTTCCGCCGCGAACGAGGCATTACGCGTCACCACGATGTTGCGCCGATTCGGCAGTGCGCCTTTCGGCAGCGAGTCGTACGTCTTGCGCCCCATAACGACGGTATGTCCGGTCGTCGTGGCTTTAAATCGGCGCAGGTCGGCGCTCATATGGCACAGCAAGTCGCCGCCTTTGCCGATGGCGCCGTGTCGGGCTATTGCTACGATTATCGAAATCATACCGCAACGACGCCTTTAATGTGCGGATGCGGGTCGTAGCCTTCGAGCGTAAAGTCTTCGTATTTAAAGTCGAAGATGCTCATTACATCCGGATTGATTTTCATCTCGGGAAGCTGCCGCGGCTCGCGCGACAGTTGCAATTCCACCTGCTCGAAATGGTTGAGGTAGATGTGTGCGTCGCCGAGCGTGTGCACAAATTCGCCGGCACGAAGTCCGGTCACTTGCGCCATCATGCGCAGCAGCAGCGCATATGATGCAATGTTGAACGGCACGCCCAAAAACAGGTCGGCGCTACGTTGATAGAGTTGCAGGCTCAACCGTCCGTCGGCAACATAGAATTGGAAGAACGCATGGCACGGCGGCAGTTGCATATTCTTCAGGTCTGCCACGTTCCACGCGCTGACGATGATGCGTCGCGAGTCGGGGTTATGCTTGATGGTCTCCACGGCTTCGCTGATTTGGTCGATTGCGCCGCCGTCGTAGTCTTGCCACGACCGCCATTGATAGCCGTAGATGTGCCCCAGGTCGCCGTCGGGCTTTGCCCACTCGTCCCAGATTCGCACGCCGTGGTCGTTGAGATACTTTTTGTTGGTGTCGCCGGCAAGAAACCACAGCAGTTCGTAGATGATTGACTTCAGGTGCAACTTTTTGGTCGTTAGCAAGGGAAATCCGTCTGCCATGTCGAATCGCATCTGGTAGCCGAACACGCTCTTTGTGCCCGTGCCCGTGCGGTCGCTCTTTATCGTTCCGTGGTCCATTACGTGACGAAGTAGGTCGAGATATTGCTTCATCGTTTTTCGGAGATGTTGTTGGTTGTTTTATATAAAAACGGCGAGCAAAGGGACGCCGACTCGACGCCCTTCACTCGTCGGTAGGTTAATATTGTTCGCTTTCGTTGGGGAAATCGCCGGTTTTGACGTCGTCGACATATTTGGCTACCGCATCGTTGATGATGGTGCCTACGTCGGCGTAGCGTCGCAAGAAGCGCGGCGAGAACCCTTTGTTGATGCCAAGCATGTCGTGCATCACAAGCACTTGTCCGTCGCAGCCGCCTCCGGCGCCGATGCCGATTACCGGAATGTCGAGCATTTGCGATACTTTTGCTGCCAACGCTGCCGGTATCTTTTCGAGCACGATGGCAAAGCAGCCGATTTCTTGCAGCAACTTCGCATCTTCGATGAGTTTTGCCGCTTCCGCCTCTTCTTTAGCGCGTACGGTGTAGGAGCCGAACTTGTTGATTGATTGCGGAGTGAGTCCGAGGTGACCCATCACCGGGATGCCCGCGCAGAGGATGCGCTCTATCGATTCGCGCACTTCGGCGCCGCCTTCGAGCTTGATGCAGTCGGCGTGCGTCTCTTTCATTATTCTTATGGCTGAGGCGAGTGCTTCTTTCGAGTTGCCTTGATAGGTGCCGAACGGCATGTCGACAACAACGAGCGCACGCCCGACGGCGCGAACAACCGATTTG
Organism: Candidatus Limisoma sp.; assembly: GCA_051872175.1. Taxonomy (GTDB): domain Bacteria; phylum Bacteroidota; class Bacteroidia; order Bacteroidales; family Muribaculaceae; genus Limisoma. The sequence continues at coordinate 2,082 of JBJEDP010000107.1, read as the reverse complement.
CCGTGATATATCATTTGGTCGAGCGTGATAGGCAGCGTCGTGACGTTGCCCGCCATGACGTTCGAGGCGGAGTCGCCAACGAGGATTACGTCGATGCCTGCCCCGTCGATAAGTTTTGCCATAGAATAGTCGTACGACGTAAGCATGGCGATTTTCTCGCCGCGTTGCTTCATCTCGATTAGTCGGCGAGTCGTTACTTTGCGTTTATCTTCTGTGTAAGTTGACATATCAAATGTGTTTATTGGAATTGTTTCTTTTCGGGTGGATAGTCGATAGAGTAGTGCAAGCCGCGCGATTCGTGACGCTCTTTGGCTTGTCGCATTATCAAGTAGCCCACGTTGATAAGGTTGCGAAGTTCGCATATCTCTTTCGATGCTTTGCTCTGCTTGAAGAGTTTTTCGGTCTCTTCGTAGAGTATGTCGAGGCGGTTCCATGCGCGGTCGAGACGCAGGTTGGAGCGTACGATGCCTACGTAGGTGCTCATTATCTGGTTCACCTCGCGTGCACTTTGCGTGATGAGCACCATCTCTTCGTTGTGCTGCGTGCCCTCGTCGTTCCATTCCGGCACATCGGTGCGCCACGAATAGTGCGAAATCGCTTCTCGGCTGTGACGTGCTGCCGCGTCGGCGTAGACCACCGCTTCTATCAGCGAGTTCGACGCAAGACGGTTGCCGCCGTGGAGCCCCGTGCACGAGCATTCGCCGATGGCGTAAAGCCGATGTATCGACGATTCGCCGTTGAGGTCTACCTTGATGCCGCCGCAAAGGTAGTGCGCCGCCGGTGCCACAGGTATGTAGTCTTTCGTGATGTCGATGCCCAAGCTCAAGCATTTTGCGTAGATGTTCGGGAAATGCTTCTTCGTCTCTTCGGCATCTTTATGGGTAACGTCGAGAAATACGTGGTCTTCGCCGCGCATCTTCATCTCGTTGTCGATGGCGCGTGCCACGATGTCGCGCGGAGCAAGCGACAGTCGCTTGTCGTATTTCTGCATAAACTCTTTGCCGTCGAGCGTGCGCAGTACGCCGCCGTAGCCGCGCATCGCTTCGGTTATCAAAAACGACGGACGGTCGCCCGGGTGGAACAGCGCTGTCGGGTGGAATTGGATGAACTCCATATCTTGCACCGTGCCTTTGGCGCGGTAGACCATCGCTATGCCGTCGCCGGTCGCTACCGGTGGATTGGTCGTCGTTGTGTAGACTTGCCCGATGCCGCCGGTTGCCATTACCGTTATCTTGGCAAGGAACGTATCCACTTTGCTCGTCTCCGGATTGAGCACGTAGGCGCCGTAGCAGGTGATGTCGGGTGTGCGACGCGTTACTATCTTGCCTAAATGGTGTTGCGTGATGATTTCTACCGCAAACCGATTCTCCAGAACGTCGATGTTTGGATGACTCTTGACGGCGCGTATCAGGCTTTGCTGAATCTCCGCGCCCGTGTTGTCGGCGTGGTGGAGTATGCGAAATTCGGAGTGTCCGCCTTCGCGGTGCAGGTCGAACTCGCCGTCTTCTTTCTTGTCGAAGTTCACGCCCCAATCGATGAGTTGACGTATCTGCGACGGCGCTTCGCGGACTACCTTTTCTACCGCCGCGCGGTCGCTTAGCCAGTCGCCGGCTATCATCGTGTCTTCGATGTGCTTGTCGAAATTGTCGACTGCCAAATTTGTTACCGATGCAACTCCTCCTTGGGCATAAAACGTGTTTGCCTCTTCGAGTTGGGTTTTGCAGATTAGTGCAACTCGCCCGGTCGCTGCCACCTTGAGCGCATAACTCATGCCGGCTATACCCGAACCGATGACGAGGTAATCATATTCAAAAACCATAATGCTTACTTTTTATTACTGCAAAAGTAACTATTATTTGGCTATTGGCGACTCCTATTTGCAGATTTTTTTTCGCCGGCAAATAATTTTGAGAATCAATAGGTTTGCATTACTTTCCGTTTGTGGCGGAAATCACCTCAAAAAGTAGGTTTTTTACCTTGAATATTAAAGAAAAATCCAAAAACTTTGCTTACTCTCATTTTTTCTGAGTACCTTTGCAAGGTAATGTATAATTTTGAATACTAAAGAGTTTTTAAATATAT
>JBJEDP010000106.1:0-7592 GCA_051872175.1 Candidatus Limisoma sp. | reverse complement strand
CCGAGCAGGGGCCGCAGGGACCGGTTTCGCCCATTTCCCAGAAGTTGTCGTGCTTGTTGCCGTTGATGATATGGTCTTTGGGCAAATGCTTTTCCCAAATCTTAGCCGCCTCGTTGTCGCGCTCGAGGTTTTCCGATTCCGAGCCTTCGAACACGGTGGCATACAGATTCGTCGGGTCGATTTTCAACACGTCGACGAGATACTCCCAAGCGAAGTCGATAGCGCCTTCCTTGAAATAGTCGCCAAACGACCAGTTGCCAAGCATTTCGAACATGGTATGATGGTAGGTGTCGTGCCCCACTTCTTCGAGGTCGTTATGCTTGCCGCTGACGCGCAAACATTTCTGCGAATCGGCAACTCGATTGTATTTCGCTTGCGCATTACCCAGGATGATGTCCTTAAACTGGTTCATGCCGGCGTTGGTGAACATCAATGTCGGGTCTCCTTTGATGACCATCGGTGCCGAGGGCACGATTTGATGTCCTTTACTCTTGAAAAATTCTTTAAATGATTCTCTTACTTCGTTTGCTGAAAACATTGTAGAATAGTTTTTTTTGTTGAATGAGAGCCGAGGCTCGCAATTTTTCTCTTTTAGAGTGCAAAATTACGGCTTTTTTACTATTTTTGCAAAAATGAGAGGCTTAGACAAGCGTTTTTTATGAAAAGTACTGAAAGGAAGTTTTACAAGATAGGCGACGTTGCCGAGATTCTCAACATCCCGGCATCGACACTACGCTTTTGGGAGACAAAGTTTTCGCTGTTAAAGCCGAAACGTACGAACACCAATATGCGCTACTATACGCTCGACGACATCGAGCGTATCCGAATGATATACTATCTTGTGAAGGAACGCGGACTAACTCTCAGAGCCGCTGAAGAGCAAGTCGTGCAGAATCGCAGGGGCGTGAGCCGGCGTCGCGAGGTCATCGAACGGCTCAAGCAAGTCGACGACGAGCTCAAGCGAATGCTTGCCGCACTGGATGCCATTGCTCGGTCTAATCGATAAATCGTTTTGTCAGCGCGCCGAATTCTTCGATGCGACGGTCGCGCAAGAACGGCCACCAACGGCGCACCTGCTCGCTGCGGAGCATATCGACGTCGACAATCGTCGCCACCTCTTCGTCGGTCGGCGCTTGATAGAGCAGTTCGCCTTGCGGACCCGCCACAAAACTACTTCCCCAAAAACTTATGCCGTTAGTCATGCCCGACGGGTCGAGTTCGAGCCCGGTGCGATTGACCGTAACCACGGGAATGCCATTAGCCACGGCATGTCCGCGTTGCACAGTCGTCCACGCCTCGCGCTGGCGAGCCTTCTCGTCGTCGGTGTCGCTGCTCTCCCACCCTATTGCCGTAGGATAAATCAGCATCTCGGCGCCTTTGAGCGCCATGATTCGCGCTGCCTCGGGATACCATTGGTCCCAGCAGACGAGCACGCCCAAACGTCCCACGGATGTCGTAATCGGTTCGAAGCCGATGTCGCCGGGCGTGAAGTAGAACTTCTCGTAGTAAGCCGGGTCGTCGGGAATGTGCATCTTGCGATAGCGTCCGGCGATGCTGCCGTCGCGCTCAAACACCACGGCGGTGTTATGATAAAGCCCTGCAGCTCGACGCTCAAACAACGACGTCACCAAAACCACACCGGCTTGGCTCGCCACGCGGCTGTAGAATTCGGTTGCCGCGCCCGGAATCGGCTCGGCGATGTCGAAATTGTCGGTCGATTCGGTCTGACAGAAATACAACGAATCGTGAAGTTCTTGCAGCACGACCAACTGTGCGCCACGTTGGGCAAGGTCGATGATTTTTGCCGCCAGACGCTTGCGATTGTAGGCAATATCGGCGGTGTTGGCTTGTTGGATGATTCCTACTGATATTTTGCGGGTCATAACGAATCGATGTTAAGAGTGTTGATGGGAAATTGCATAGTTACGCAGTGCAGCGAGCCATGCTGACGGATGAGCGCGTTGCAGTCGATGCAGGCAACCACCCTGTCGGGGAAAACTTTTTGAAGCGTCGCGGCAGCCTCGCTGTCGAGGTCCGGCTGACCGTAGGTCGGCATTAAAACGAAACCGTTACCAATCAAGAAGTTGGCATATGTAGCCGGAAGGCGCAAACCATCTTCGTCGAAAATCGCTCTCGGCAGTGGCAAACGCACGAGTCGGGACGCTTCGCCGTCGGCATTGACTGCCGCTTCTAGCTCGCGCTCCATAGCCTTTAGTTCTTCATAATGAGCGTCTTCAGTGTCGTCGGTGCCGACATACACAATCGTATTGTCGGGGCAAAGACGAGCGAGCGTGTCGATATGGCTATCGGTGTCGTCGCCCTCGAGAGCGCCGTAGTCGAGCCAAACGACGTGGCGAGCGCCGAAAATGTCTTTCAGACGAGCATCGATTTGCGCTTGCGTCGACTCGCCGTTGCGGTTCGGCGAAAGCAGGCAGGTCGACGTGGTCAGCAACGTGCCCTTGCCGTCGCTCTCAATAGAGCCGCCTTCGAGGACGAAATTGAGATGATTTCGGTAGTCGGCGTTGACAAACAAGTCGGTATGGATTGTGAGCTGTCGCGTAATGAGATTGTCGCGGTCGGCGGCGAATTTCAGCCCCCAACCGTTAAACTTGAAATCGTTAATCGCAGCGCGACCGTCGCCGTTGTAGGTTGTGATGGCAAAGGTGTCGCGCGCCCACGTGTCGTTGGTGGGGCACTCGATAATGGTTATCTTCGAGCAATCCAACTCGGCAATTTCGCGCGCCACGGCGTCGGGCTCAGGCGTAACGATTATGAGACGTTCGCCAAAGCCGGTAACGGCGCGCGCAATCTCGAGGAAACACGCTTTAACTTCGTCGAGCATATACGCCCAGTCGGTGTCGGCATGAGGCCATGCCAAAGCGATAGCGTCTTGTGGCTCCCATTCGGCAGGAAGCCGGTATCTGTTTTCGTTGTTCATTCGTCGTAATCGGAAAGGCTGTCGAAAATTTCGTCGTGGCGGCTCAGCGATTCGTTGCAGTATTCCATAAACGCCGTGCGCTCACGATAGCCGTTTTCGTCGCACCATTCTTTAAAATCCTGTTTCATTTGAGGGTCATCGTCCATGCGTCGATAAAACTCACTTTCGGCAATGTCGATGCTCCCGAACTCGTGGAGAAAGTCGTTGATGATTGTGGTGATATCCATAGCATAAATGTTTTACGCGTGTAACACGAAAGTTTTACGCGGTCTAAATTAGACATTATTCGGCATTTATGCAAGAAATTCGCCAATTATTCCACTTTGTGCAAGTCGTGACCCATGCGGTCTTTCTTCGTATGCAAGTAGAATCGGTTGTAGTCGTTCGGCTCAATCTCGATTGGAACGTTTTCGACCACGGTCAGTCCATAGCCCGTCAAACCTACTCGTTTCAGCGGATTATTGGTCATCAGACGCATTTTCGTCACGCCCAAATCGTGGAGGATGTTGGCGCCGACGCCGTAGTCGCGCTCGTCGGCTTTGAAGCCGAGGCAAAGATTTGCTTCGACGGTGTCCATACCGCTTTCTTGAAGTTTGTAAGCCCGCATTTTGTTCATCAAGCCGATGCCGCGACCTTCCTGGTTGAGGTAGACGATAACGCCCTTACCCTCTTTTTCGATAAGTTCCATCGCCTTATGCAATTGGGGACCGCAGTCGCAACGATAGGAGCCGAAGATGTCGCCGGTGGCACACGACGAGTGAACGCGTACGAGGATTGCCTCGTCTTCTGCCCACGTGCCTTTGACGAGTGCCACGTGCTCCAGTCCGTTCGACTTTTGGCGGAACGGGATGAGACGGAAGTGACCGTGTTCGGTGGGCATATCCACTTCGTCGCCTTTTTCGACAATCGACTCTTGCTGCAAGCGATAAGCCACCAAATCGTTGATTGATATAAGTTTAAGCCCGTATTCGTCGGCGAGGCGACGCAACTCCGGCAGACGCGCCATCGTGCCGTCGTCGTTCATAATTTCCATAAGCGCACCGGCAGGATAGAGTCCGGCAAGGCGAGCCATGTCGACAGTCGCTTCGGTGTGTCCGGTGCGACGGAGCACGCCTTTGTCTTGCGCATAGAGGGGATTGATGTGCCCGGGACGTCCAAAGTCTTCGGGACGCGCGTTCGGGTCGGCAAGCGCACGAATCGTAGCGGCACGGTCGTGAGCCGACACGCCGGTTGTGCAGCCTTCGAGTTTGTCGACCGTTACGGTAAACGGTGTGCCGAGCATCGACGTATTGTCGACAACCTGCACGTCGAGTTGCAACTGGCGGCAACGCTCCAAAGTTATCGGCGCACAAAGCACGCCACGCGCATGCTTGAGCATAAAGTTAACCTTTTCGGGGGTTATTTTTTCGGCGGCGATAATCAAGTCGCCTTCGTTTTCGCGGTCTTCGTCGTCGACCACAATAACAAATTTTCCTTCACGGAAATCGGCAATAGCCTCTTCTATACTATCTAACTTTATGTCCATATCAATCACTTTTTTCATTATGTAGTTTGATTAGTTCGTCGCTCACCTTGAGCACTGTTTTTAAATCGTCAATGAGGAATCGTTGCTCGCGCGTACCTATATAATAGCCTAAGGCACCGACGGGCAGCACTGCCATAATGGCGTAGGCAACGTAGCGATTACGCACGGGATAGTAGAGCAGCAACGACTTGAGCACGGGGAAGTCCATCAACTTGTTAATGACAAGTTGTCGGTCGGAGTTCGACGTATATTCGACAAGGTCTTCCAGCGCCTCGGTAATCTTTGCCAGCGCCTCGCGGTCGTAGCCGTGCAACCAGTAGTCGGGATAGCTTTGACGTCGGCGATAGCGATTCATAAACTCGCGAACGAGTTCGCAAAGAGCACCTGTCTTTTCGACAACTACGAGCGAATCGACCTCGTCCATAATCACCTCTTTCTTCTCGACGTGGCGAACGGCGCTGCGTCCGATAAACTTCTTGAACTTGTCGACGTAGACTTCCATCTTGAACACGTCGGAGTCGTTGACAGCCTTGTAGGTCAAGAAGATGCCGAGCGGCAACAGCACTGCCGACGAAGCCCAAATGCCTTGCCAAACTTCCAAGCGACCGTCGCGAGCAAGTTTGTATCCGGCAGTATCGATGATGTAGTAGAAAATGAACAAGAACACCGAAACGACGATAGGCATACCCAAGCCGCCTTTTCGAATGATTGCCCCGAGCGGCGCGCCGATGAAGAAGAAAATCAAGCAGGCAAACGAGAGCGTAAACTTCTTTTGCAACTCGATTTGGTGGCGTATGATGGTGCGCTTGTCGTCGGAGGTTGTATAGCTCTTAAACTCGAGGTCGGTCTGCGCCTGGCGAGCACGCTCGATGGCGTACGACACGTAGCGCTGACGGTCGCGTATGGTCTTTCCGGCGAAGAGCGAATCGATGTTGCAACTTGCCGAGACCTGTGGGAGCGGCATCTTGCTGAGTTGACTTTTGCCGTCTTTGTAGACCGTCGAATAGGTGCTGATTCCGGCATATCGTTGGTCGAGCAGCATCGTGCTGTAGGTACTGCCGATACTGTCGAGACGGACGTTGACCGAGTCGATTGTATGCTGAAGTTCTTCGATGTTTTTACCGATATACTGGCTTCGCATGTTGCTCTCGTCCATACGGTTGAAGTTGGCATCGAAAGGAATCATGATTTCTTTGTAGGTAAACGATTCGCGCCGATAAGGCACACCGCCGCGAGCGAGCTGCTGGTCGCGCAGGTTTTCGAACTGCTCACCGGTCCAGAGTTTCAACGAAAGATGCTTTTTGTCGTGGGTGAATTTCATCTTACCGGAGTCGGCAAGAATGATACGCGAGTTGCTAAAACCGCTCGACATGTCGTAAATCATCATGTCGTGAAGCACGCCGGTTTCGCGGTTTTTCTCTTTGACGAATACGTTATATCCTTGGATTTGGTCGTAGAACACGCCTTCGGGGATTTCCAACTCGGGCGACTTCTGCCGCATCGAGAAGAGCAGAGTCCACATCTTGACTTGTGCGGGCGGCAGCACATTGTTTTGGAAGAAAAATGCGCCTACGGAGACCATCGAAATAAGCACAATCAACGGGCTCATCACCTTCAGAAGCGAAATGCCCGACGACTTGAGTGCAGTCAGCTCGAAATGCTCGCCGAGATTACCGAAAAGCATCAACGATGCCAACAGAATAGCCAACGGCAACGCCATAGGCACCATTGTCAACGCCGCGTAGAAGAAAAGTTCGCCGATTACTGATATCTCCAAGCCCTTACCGACGAGTTCGTCGATGTAGCGCCACAAGAATTGCATCATGACCAAGAAAAGGCAAATGCAGAATGTCATCAAAAACATCGGCAAAAACCCTTGCAGCATGAATCCGTATAATCGTTTTCCTCTAAGCATTTACTTCTGTTTATTTGGATGCAAAGATAATGCAAATCGAGAGCAGAATCACCAAGCTTGCTTGAGTGTTATGCCGAGATGCAGCTTATCTTATGCAAAGATAACGCAAATCGAGAGCAGAAATCAAAACTTTTGTACATTTTAACCCTCGAGCGCACCTATCTTACCAAATGTTATTCTATATATTGTACAAAAAACTCGGAGAGTCCAATCCGTTTTGGACTCTCTGAGTTAACTCTTATTTGTCAGCCTATAGATAGCCCTTGATGATTCCGCGCTTGCTGTTGCGAACGAACATGATAATTTCGTCGCGCTCGCGAGTCGCCGACAGTTCCGCCTCAATATGCTCAACGGCGTCACTGTTGTTGTAGCCGGAGAGATAAAGATAGCGATAAATCTCTTGGATGTCGCGGATTTGCTCGTTGGTAAAGTTGCGACGACGTAAGCCCACCGAGTTGATTCCGGCGTAGGCAATCGGCTCGCGTGCGGCTTTTACGTAAGGCGGAATGTCTTTGTTGACCAACGCGCCTCCTTGAATCATTACGTGAGCACCGATGTGGCAGAATTGGTGGATGAGCGTGCCGCCACCGACGATAGCGAAATCGTCGATTTGCACCTCACCGGCAATCTGCGAAGCATTGGCGATGATGATGTTGTTGCCCACCAAGCAGTCGTGCGCGATGTGCGAATATGCCATAATCAAGCAGTTGTCGCCGACAACGGTTTTGCCCTTAGCGGCAGTTCCGCGGTTGACGGTCACACATTCGCGGATGGTTGTATTGTCGCCGATAATTGCCAACGTATCTTCGCCTTTGAACTTCAAGTCTTGCGGAATTGCACCGATAACGGCGCCCGGGAAGATTGTACAATTGCGACCGATGCGCGAGCCTTCCATGATGGTCACGTTGCTGGCAATGCGCGTACCTTCGCCGATTTCGACGTTACGGTCGATGGTTACAAACGGGTCGATAACAACGCTCGGAGCGATTTTAGCATCGGGATGGATATATGCTAACGGTTGTTTCATATCTACTTGTTTTTAATGATTTGTGCCATAAATTCCGCTTCGGTAACAATCTTGTCGCCAACGAAAGCATAGCCCTTCATGTAAGCGCAACCGCGACGCAGTTCGGTCATAAACGAAACGTGGAAAATCAGCGTATCGCCCGGCACCACTTTTTGACGGAATTTGACATTATCGATTTTCATAAAAT
>JBJEDP010000105.1:0-7593 GCA_051872175.1 Candidatus Limisoma sp. | reverse complement strand
CTAAGGACCAAAAAGCCGTCAATGATACGTCCAAGCATAACGCCATCCTTTTCGAAACCACTGACATTGACAGCCACATAGTCGGCATATTTTTCAGGCGTAAACCAAGCCTTTTGTTCAACTTCATAGCCGAAAGCACTTACACGATGAATATCGTTGCGAGTCACCGGGCTGAGTGCCACTTCTTTAGAAAAGCGTTTGGAGATATATGCGACATTGCCGTAAGATGCCAACACGCAATACCATTCGGGAGTTTCGTCGAGAACGATAAAACTTTGGTCTTTGTAAGCCGTAATCGGCGAAGAATAATAGCCGCGACGCTTCGTAGCCGGGTCGTCACTCCAAGTAGCACAGCAATTGTCGGTTTCGTCGACGCAAACCATCATAAGACGGGGAGCTGTTGTCGACGGCGACTTACGCAAGCTGACATTATCGCCCGTTGACTGTACTATTTTCTGAATTTTAGGCATTACAACCTCATAACCTATTTGCGCCGAAGCGACAAAACAAACACAAGATAGGACTGTAAACGACAGTACTGAAAAAAATCTTTTCATCTGAATTGGTTTTGGATTATTATTTCGCAAAGATAGTTAAAAGTTTTAATAATCCAAATAACACAACAAACAAACAATAGAGCACCGAAGTTTATATAAGGAGTAAAGATTTGCACAGCTGTGAGATTTTGACTAATTTTGTAGACTGAAAATCGCAGGCTACTTTTTTGCGACAGCGAAAAAGGATAACGATAAAGCAAAATACTCAAAACAAACAATATTTATGGAATTGATAGACGGAAAGAAAGTGGCAGATGCCATAAAGCAGGAGATTGCAGCAGAAGTATCGGCAATGGAATCGCGAGGCGAAAAGCGTCCACATCTTGCAGCGGTGCTCGTAGGGCACGATGGCGGCAGCGAGACGTATGTTGCTCACAAAGTTAAGGCATGCGAGCAATGCGGCTTTCGCTCAACCGTGATTCGTTACGAAGACGACGTTACCGAATGCGAACTGCTCGAGGCGATAGCACGGCTGAATGCCGACCCGGACGTCGACGGATTTATCGTACAACTGCCGTTGCCGCGTCACATCGACGAACAGCGCATCATCGAAGCTATCGACTACCGAAAAGACGTCGACGGCTTCCATCCGGTCAACGTGGGTCGTATGTCGATTGGACTGCCCTGCTTCGTGTCGGCAACTCCGCAAGGAATCGTCGAACTGCTTCGCCGCTACAACATCGACACCCGCGGCGCACACTGCGTGGTGCTCGGTCGCAGCAACATCGTGGGAAAACCTGTCGCACAATTGATGATGCAAAAAGCCTTGCCGGGCGATGCTACCGTCACCGTTTGTCACAGCCGCACGAAAAATATCAAAGAGTATCTTCTTAGCGCCGACATAATCATTGCCGCCCTCGGCAGTCCGGGATTCGTCACCGCCGATATGGTAAAGCCCGGTGCTGTGATTATCGACGTAGGCACAACGCGTGTTCCTTCAAAAGAGACAAAGAGCGGTTTCCGACTCAAAGGCGACGTCGACTTTGATGCGGTTGCACCGCTTTGCTCCTACATCACGCCGGTTCCGGGAGGCGTCGGACCGATGACAATCGTTTCGCTGATGAAGAATACGCTTCTTGCCGCCCAACATAAAATCTACGACTGATGACTACCCTTTTCGTATACCTGCTTTCGCTATTGCAATTTCTGACGTCTACCGACGACGTCACGCTGGTCTTTGCCGGCGATGCCATGCAGCACGACCGTCAGATAGCGGCAGCTCAAAAAGGCGACACCTACGACTACAGCGACTGCTTTAAATACGTGAGCGACTACATTTCCGCAGCCGATTATGCCGTGGTCAATTTCGAATGCACCTTAGGCGGACGCCCCTACAAAGGCTATCCGTGCTTCAGTGCGCCCGACGAATATGCCCAAGCGCTGAAAGATGCGGGATTCGACCTCTTTCTGCACGCCAACAACCACTGTCTGGACCGACGCGATGCCGGACTCGGTCGCACGCTCGACATGCTCGACAGTTACGGCATTCCCCACATCGGCACATACAGGAATACGGCTGAACGCGAGCGCTGCAATTCGTTTATCGCCAATGTCAAGGGTCTGAGGATAGGCATTCTAAACTACACCTACGGCACTAACGGCATCGAGATTCAGCGAGACGTGCGCGTCAACTACATCGACCGCAAACAGATTGCCGACGACGTGGCTCAACTGCGCAAACAGTCGCCCGACTTGATTTCTGTCTGCATACATTGGGGCAACGAATATCAATTGGTCGAAAACTCCATTCAGCGCGACTTGGCGAACTATCTGGAGGACCTCGGCGTAGACCTCATCATCGGAGGGCATCCGCACGTAATTCAACCTATGGAAATCCGCCACAGCGAGAAATGGGACAAAGACATACTCGTGGTCTACTCGTTGGGCAACTTTATCTCGGCGATGCGTACCGGCGACACTCGCGGCGGAGCATTAGTCAAGGTTGTCGTTTCGCGCACTGAGGCAAAGCCTCAAATCAAATCGGCAAGCTATAAACTTGTCTATGTCCAAACTCCGGTCGAAGGTCGCAACTACCAACTCATACCTACCGACCGAACCGACTTGCTCCGCGGCGAAAACGTGACACACTTCCACACGTTTGCCAATTCGGCACGCAAGATTTTTAACAAATACAACAAATCGGTAGCCGAAGATTCGTCGGTGTTGGTTTTGCACACACCGATTCCACTCGTTCCCGCCAACGACAGTTTGGATTGAGAGATATGCCACATAATGAGTCAAAAAAAATCGGACACATTCGCTCGTTTCCGATTTTTTTTATTTTTTTGTTACAAAATCCGATTTGGTTCGTTTTCTCAATAGATAAGCGAAAAAATAGATGAGTGAACAAGTATTGACAACGGCATTCGTGCAATTGCGGGCAAGGATTCTGCAATTTGCCACGCGTTTCTTCCCGGCGGAAGACGACGCCGACGATGCTTTGCAAGATGCCTTTTGTCGACTTTGGGCTCATCGCAGCGAGATTACGACTATCAACGAGGCGGAAGCTCTGGCAAAAACCACGGTACGCAATCTGGCAATCGATTCATATCGACGGCGCAATGCCTTGCCTACCGACGACATCGAAACGGTCGCCATCGCCGACGACTCGCCGCCTGCCGATGAGCGAGTTGTTGTCGAAGAGCGATTCCGAATGGTGGAAAGCATCATTGCCCGCCATCTCACTCCACAACAACAATCAATCGTACGATTGCGCGAATTCGAGCAGCAATCGTTCAGCGAAATAGCCGCTCGGCTATCGATGGAAGAACCGACTGTAAGAGTACAACTTTCGCGAGCGAGGAAAAAAATTAGAGAATGTTACTTTAACTTACAAAACGATGAAAGCAAACGTTGACATAAACTACTGGCGCACCTTGGCGGAACGCTATTTCGAAGCCGAGACTACCGAAGCCGAAGAAACGGCTCTGCGGCGATTTTTAGCCACAGAAGCCGCCTCAGCCGAATTCGACGACCTTAGAGCAGTAATGGGTTATGCCGTTGTAGGACGCCGACGCATCGCTCGTCGACACCGCCGACGCACCGCAATTCGTTGGGCGGCAGCCGCAGCGGTTGTTGCCGTGATTGTGGCGATACCGTTTGCAGTGAACAGCCGCAACGAAGTGTTTGTTGCCTACGTCGGAGGCGAGAAGATTACCGACCGCGACGAAGTGGTCAATCAGATGCATTCGGCAATGGCTCAGGTGCTTTCCGACGACGGCGACTCGTTCGAATCGCAGATGGACGACATATTTAACACATTGAACAACAAGTAAATGCCACGACATATGAAAAGGTTTATAATCACACTACTACTCATAGCCACCTACGCATTTTGGCTGTCGGCACAGTCGAATCTCAAGGTCGGGCAATTCTTTACCGACGAAATCGCATCGCGCAAGAACGTGACAGTCGTAGAGGTAAAAAGTCGCGACTTGAAGGCGTATAAACTGACCGTTTTCAAGAGCATAACCGTCGACAACGATGCAGCAATGGCTCAGTCGATTGAAACTTGCGTAAAAGCCGACGCAAAGAAAGCGATTGAAAAAGAGACCGGTCTACGTGGAGGACGGCTCTACTACGGATTCTACACGTTTCCGCTGTCAAAGAGCAAAAATTGCTACATCTTCTATCGCAACAACATGCTCGTGCAAGGTGAAAAGCCACAAACCACCGTCGTCTATATGGAAGGCACCGCATCGCTCAAGGAACTGAAAAAACTCTACAAATAATCAATCAACAACTAAAATATGAAACGAATTCTTCTCACATCAGCCATCGCCGTTGCGTGTCTCACCGCCGCACAAGCCAACGAGAGCGACTCGACATTCATCAGCGGCACAGACCCGGTAAAAGTAATAACCAAGCCCGATTCCGTAACCGTTTACGACTCTGACGGGCATTTCGCAATCAACGTCTACGGAGGTAACGGCAACCCCAACTACCGCTACACATACGAGCGCGCTGCCGCTGACTCGTGCGCGGAAACCATCTCGGAGTCGGAATGGTCGTTCCGCGTGCCTTTCGTCGACAAAGCGAAAAACGAGCAACATCGTTCGATGTTTACCTTCGAATTCGGCGGTCTCGGCATCGGTTTCGACGACGCTCGCGACGCGCCGCAGAAACTAAACGTCAATATGGCAAACTCCGTCGAACTGTTTATCGACCACGTTGTCGGCGTTCGCTACCGCCCGTGGCGCGACAACTTCTCCATTCTTGTCGGCGTGGGCTTCGGCTGGCGCAACTACCGCATGACCGGACTCAACCGCTTTGTCAAAAACGGAACAAACCTCGAGATTGACAGCTATCCGGAAGGCGCAGAGCCTAAATTCTCGCGAATCAAACTCTTCAACTTCGGCATACCCATTATGCTCAATCAAGAATTCGGAAAGCATTTCTGCGTAAGCGCCGGAGCCGTTGTCAACCTCAACACCCACGCAAGCATTAAGACCTGCTACTACGAAGAAGGACTACTCATTACCGAAAAAGCCAACAATATCCACCCGAAGAAAATGACTGTCGATTTTATGGGCGTAATCTCCTTCCGCAACGTAGGCATCTACGCAAAATATTCGCCGACGAAAGTCCTCGACACGACGTTTGGACCGTCGTTCAAGCATTGTTCGATAGGAGCGATTTTCTGCTACTAAGAGCCCGAATAACAGCGAAACGACCTCGCCGAACCGATAAACCGACAAAATCCGAGCATTGCGCTTTGATTTTTGTCGGTTTTGCTTTATATTTGTAGTTTGAAAGCGAGCGAATACATTTATGCGCTCGAAAACTGAATATGGAAGACGATTTAAAAGAAGCAATAAAGATACTGAAATCGGGCGGAGTGATACTCTATCCCACCGATACGATATGGGGCATCGGCTGCGATGCCACCAACGAAGCCGCAGTAGCTCGGGTGTACGACATCAAGCAGCGTGCCGAGTCGAAAGCAATGCTTGTGCTGCTCGACGACGAAAATCGCTTGGAGCGCTACGTCGACGATGTCCCCGAAGTGGCTTACAACCTGATTGAGGTTGCCGTTAAGCCGTTGACAATAATCTACGACCGTGCGCGCAACCTGGCGAAAAACCTCTTAGCCGACGACGGAAGCGTGGGCATACGCATCACCCGCGAAACATTCTCGTCGCGCTTGTGCCGAGGACTGCGACGCCCGATAGTGTCGACGTCGGCAAACATCAGCGGACAGCCTTCGCCGACGACGTTCGACCAAATCAGCGACGAAATAAAAAACGCCGTCGACTATGTTGTCAAATATCGTCAAGACGACCGGACGCCGAGTGCGCCATCGAGCGTGATAAAGCTCGGTAGCGACGGATGTTTTAAAATCTTGAGAAACTAAATCCGACAATTACAAAAATCGGCATACAGCAATGATAGGCGAAACACGACAACGGATAGCATACATCGTCGGCGACTACTTGGCAGCCAACCTGGCATGGATAGTGTATTCGGCATTGCGATTCGACATGATTCAAGGCAGTGCCGGCGTGGCGGAAATCAACGACCTCTACGGCTTCTTGACTTCCGGAGGTACGCGATTGGGCATTCTCTTTTTCCCGATAATGATGGTGGTCATCGCCTACCTTTCGGGCTACTACAATCGAGTGTTTTTCAAATCGCGACTGCAAGAACTCAGCACGACAGCGATGTCGACATTTATCGCCGCCATCATTATGTTTTTCTCCGTGCTTATCAACGACGCATTCCCCGAACGATTTATCAACTATGAGTTGGTGCTGACGATGTGGGCTTGCATCTTTATGGCGCTCTACTTGACTCGTTTCTTCATCACCGGGCGAGTTATTGCCAAAATAGAATCAGGCAAACTGAAGTTTCGCACGCTCGTTATCGGCAACAACGCAAAAACCGCGGAATTCATTCGCCAAAACAACCGCAAATACAAGGCGTCGGGCTATCACGTTGAAGCAATCATACGCTTTGGCAGCGAAAAAGCAGAAAGCGTAGCCGACGGGATTTCGGTGTTTCCGTTCTCGCAAATCGACAGCGTCTGCGAAAAGCTCAACATCGACACGATTATTATTACGGTAAACAAAATCGACAAGGAGCAGTTGTTCAACCTCATAAACAACTTGTTTAAATACAACGTACCGATAAAGATAGCGCCGGAATTATGCGACATCTTGACGACGAAAGTGCGCCACGACAACATCCTCACCGAACCGCTTATCGACATAGCGCAAAACGATATGCCCGCCTCGCAGAAGAGCATCAAGCGAGCAATGGACATTGTTATTTCGGCGTTGGCGCTCATTCTGCTGTTGCCGATATTTCTGATAATCACCATACTGATAAAGAAAGACTCCAAAGGTCCGGTAATCTACAAGCAAGAGCGCATCGGGCGGCACGGCAAGCCGTTCTACATCTACAAATTTCGCACGATGTGCAACGACGCCGAAAAGGGCAACGTGCCTCAACTTTCGTCGACCGACGACCCGCGCGTGACTCGCATCGGCAAGTTTTTGCGTAAATACAGGCTCGACGAAACGCCTCAGTTTTGGAACGTCGTCAAAGGCGATATGTCGCTTGTAGGTCCGCGTCCCGAGCGTCGATATTTCGTCGACAAAATCATTGAGCGTGCCCCCTACTTCACGCTCATCTATCAAGTTCGCCCGGGCATAACGTCGCTCGGTATGGTTAAGTTCGGCTACGCAACCAACATCGACGAAATGATTGCCCGAACGAAATACGACATCATCTATATCGAAAACATGTCGCTGCTTATCGACATAAAGATTATTATATACACTATAAAAACAGTATTTACAGGAAAAGGATTGTAAGACATATGATAACAACAGCGCAAAACACTAAAGCAAATCGGCTGTTGATGCGGGTTCTCACATGGCGAGAAGACCACATCAGCGAGCGCACGTTTTTGCTGATTTTGGCTTTTGTTGTTGGTGTATTGTCGGGTTTTGCAGCATTGTTGCTGAAATTTCTAATCTCAATAATCGCATCGACGCTGAGCGAACATATCAACATTACGGGAGCCAACTACCTC
>JBJEDP010000104.1:0-7636 GCA_051872175.1 Candidatus Limisoma sp. | reverse complement strand
TCAAGTTTAAAATCGACGAGCCGAAATAAGGAGGACGAAGATGACGGCGGTCTTCATATGTGGTTTGGCATAAAAAACAATGATGACCCTCTCAGCGCAGTTTATATCGTTGATGAATCTTCGATGGTCTCTGATTCGAAGTCGGAGAATGAAATTTTCTCTTTTGGTTCGGAGTGTTTGTTGACTGATTTGTTTGAATTTGCTCGCGGACGTAAGATTGTTTTTGTCGGCGATTATGCTCAGTTGCCGCCGGTCGGTATGAATTTTTCGCCTGCTCTCGACAAGGAGTATGTAGAAAATAAGTTTAGTTGTAAGGTTCGTGAGGTTATTCTTCGCGAAGTGATGCGCCAGTCGGACGGTAGCGTTATGTTGGCTAATGCAACGAAAATCCGCAATGGCATTGAGAAGAAATCGTTCGTAGAGTTTCAGCTTGACAATGGTATTGATTCAACAGCTGAGGATATTGATTTGCTAAGGCCTTATTTCGACTTGTCGCCGACGAAGCCGAGTGTTAGGTCGGCGGTCATTGCCTACAGTAACAAGCAAGCGCTGGATTATAATCTTGCGATTCGCCGTCATTATTTTGGCGAGGACGCGCCACGCTTGATGGTGGGCGATTTGTTGATGGTGTGCCGCAACAACTATTCTTACGAGCATGAGCTGTTCAATGGCAATATTGTGCAGGTTGAGGCATATCAACCTGACGATGAGGTTGAATGCCGCATTGTGCGCGTAAAATTGGGCAAGGACCGGACTGAATCGGTTGTACTGAAATTCCGCAAAGTATGTATCAGGTTTTTGGAAAACGGCGAGCCGGTATCGCTCACTGTTACGTTGTTAGACAATTTTCTTGACGACCGCTCCGGTTCTGTGGGAGGGTTGTTGGCGCGTGCTTTGGTTGTCGATTTCGAGCACAGGCTTACCCGTGAGCTTAATACTAACAGGAACGAACTACGCCGCCTCATGAGAACAAAAGACAAAAGTTCTCTCTCTGATGAGGAAAAGGAACTTTGTGATAGATATGCCAAGATACTGTCAAATGACCCCTACTATAATGCCGTGATATGCAAGTATGGTTATGCGATAACGTGTCACAAGGCGCAGGGCGGCGAATGGGATAACGTGTTTGTCGATATGTGTCGCTTTGGAGGTACAGCCAACGAGGATTATTTCCGCTGGGCATATACGGCGCTAACTCGTGCGAGCAAAAAGATATGGCATTTCCGCAGTCCTGATTTCAATTATATCAGCAATCTTGTTGTTGAACAAATCAATCCGTCCTCAAAAATCAAGGTTAGCAGCTATGCCGCCGACTCTGATTTCTGCGAAGCACGATTCGAGCGGATTAAGAGCAGTGCGCAAGAGTTGGGGCTACACGTTTCGGAAGACCGCTCAAAAGCTTATCAGCATATCATTACGTTTACCGACGACAAATCGAATACGGCAACATTCCAGTTGTGGTATAATGCAAAGGGATATAGCGCGAAAGACATTCTCGTGGCATCGACTTGCGAAGAGTTGTCGTCGCTTTGCCGACCGTTGATTGACGCCTCGTATGCACCCGGCTATATTCCGTTTGCAGCGCCCGACCGACCGTTCGCCGAGAAGCTTGTGACGTTTGTCTGCAGTCAGCTTGAAGAATGTGGAATTCAGCTCCTCGACATTACTTGCGAGAATTATCAAGACGTGTTTCATCTTAAGACTGATGGAATCGCTCAAGTTAGATTCTCATACACCGCCAAGGGAAACTATACATATATGCGATTGTTAAGCTCTCTTGGCATTGAAGACCAAAAACTACAAAATTTCCGTAACCGATTTATTTAATTATCCAAGACTATGACTGTTAAAGAAATATATGCTCTGTACAAGTCAGGCAATCACACCGAAGCAATGGCTGCGGCTGAAACCGAATTTGCCAAATCTGCCAATAAATACACTGCCGGAGCGCTATTCTATTGCCTCAACGAACAACACAAACAACAAAGCGGTGATGATGCCGCTGCCACCTTTGAGCGTATGAAGGCTCTTTTCAACGATTTTGGAAGCGACTATGAGTATATGCAGAAAGCTATGCTTCCGCATTATTCCGAGATTGCTGCTGCCGTCGAAAATGCAAAACACGGAGCGGATGCCATATCGTTGCACAAGCAAGTATCAAATTGGTATAACAACGGCGAACTCGATGCAAATCTTTATCAAAGCTTCGGTTGGTTGACCTATTATGCACTTAAACAGACAAATATCAGCGATGTGCAGAATCGCAAAATCCTTCTTAACCAATATCTTAAGCTCAACTTACTCAAGCCATCCATTCTGCATTCACGGATTCTGAGCGAAGCGATAAAGGTGGAGAAAAACACGCCTCTTCAATTCCGCATTCGCGACTTCGTTCGCTTGTGGGGACTTGAAAATCTCAGAGACGAAGATTGGGAGCAGTTCACGACAGATGCAGGTCATACAATGTCGTCGACGGTTGAAAAACTTATAGGTGTATACGTCAAAGAATTAGAAACCGACCGTGTTGAAGCTCCCGATGAATTTTGCCAACTGGTAGACAAGGCTCTTGAAAAATATCCCGGCAATCAAAACTTGCCACTAAATAAAGCAAAAGTTCTCAGCTCGCAAGGTAGAATCGATGAGGCTTTGGCATATTATAAGGATATGATTCTCCGCACGCCGTCGAAATTTTACCTATGGGAGCAGGCTTCCGACTTCGTTCAAGACCGCGACACAAAAATAGGATTGCTATGCAAAGCCTTGACTTGTGGTACTGACGACAACTTTGTTGTGAACGTACGGCTGTCGCTGGCAAAGCTGTTGATAGAGGCAGGTATGCCGTCGAATGCAAAATACGAACTTGAAAAGCACCGACAGACTCGCCAAGCCAATGGTTGGAGCATTAAAGAAGAATTCCGAAATCTCTATAATCATTTAGCATCGGTTGAGGCTGCCGCCGACAACAATGCAATCTACGCCAAATATTCCGTCAAAGCCGATGAATTCATCTATAGCGCATTCCCGACAGTTTTGGCAGTGAAAGTCGACGAAAAGCAAAACGACGACCGAAATCACCCCGGACGAAAGATTACAACCTGGTTTCTTCATACCGAGAAATCAACCGAGCGGTTGCGCAAACCCACAAAATTCGGACTAAACCGGCATACTCCAAATGGTGCGGCTTTTGATATAAAGGTTAACGACGGCAAGGTCGTTTGGATAAAGCCGCACACCGGCACGGTCAACGAGCCTTGGTTGAAAGAAGATTCCGGAGAAGTGCGAATGCGCACCGACCGAAATGGCAAAAGCTATACACTCATCTCCGGCACATATGTTGGAGAGAAGTTCCTAAATGGCATCATCGAGGGACAGCATATAAAAATACTGTCGATAAAGCAAGACGACGGACGTTGGCGAGCGATAGCATTATTGACGCACTAAAGTAGACAAATATGCCGGCGAATAAGAATGCTCTGACTCGGATTGTGCTTCTCGACAAGTTGCTTGCCGACCGCTACCATTCGTATTCAATTCAGGATATGACCGATTATCTCGAACGGGAATTGCCTCGCTACGGACAAGAAGGCGGAGTGAGCAAGCGTTGCGTCGAGAAAGATATCGCATACCTCGAATACGATTTCCCGATGCTGATTGAATTTGAACGCTATACGGTTGATGCTATCAATGCGGATGACCGCGTCTACAAAAAGCGATGCATCCGCTATGCCGACCCGACCTTCTCTATATTCAAAAAGCAACTGACCGAAGACGAAAAAGCAGTCCTCGAATCGGCACTCACTACACTCGGCAGTTTTGACGGGCTCGACAATTTTAAGTGGCTCGCCGAATTACGCAAACAACTGAAACTTGAAACACGAGAACCCGTAATCTCTCTTTCGAAAAATTTGGTTGAAAACTCGACGCTAATTGCATCACTGTTTTCTGCCATATCGAACAAACAAGTCGTTGAGCTCACCTATCGTAAATTCTTGGATTCGACATCGCGCAAGGTCTTACTTTCGCCCTACCTTCTCAAAGAATATAATCGCCGCTGGTACGTAGTCGGGGGTGCTTACGACACGAATCGAATTCTCAATTTTGCGCTCGACCGCATCATTGAGATTGAGCCAAGAAACGGATATGTCTTCAAGCCTTGCGAAACCGACCTTGAAGAACGCTTTGAAGAAATCATTGGCGTTACCTTCAACGAAGAAGCACCGCTCACTCAAATTCTCTTTTGGGTAAGCGATGCCATAAAAGGATACATCCACACCAAGCCCATTCATGGCTCGCAAATCCATATCAAAGGAGAGCGCGCCGACGAGTTGCACATCGCATATCCTCAACTTCATTCCGGCGATTTCTTCTCAATCGAGTGCCGCGAAAACTTCGAACTCATTCGCGAACTTACGGCTTGGGGCGACGACCTCGTCGTGCTTACGCCATCGTCGCTACGCAACAAAATTGCCGAACGCATTAACCGAATGGCTTCTCGATATAAAACTATCTAAAAAAAGTGCTCAGATGCGAACATACAGTTCGCAAAGGCGTATTACCTTTGCAACGAAAACATAAAACACCAACAGATATGTACTACGATTACGATGACTACGACCAAGACTATTACGAACATGAACACTACGGCGACTATGCGGGAACTTACGCACAAGACGTAGCCGGCTACTCCGACGATGTGATTAACGATGTCTTCGAAGGCGATCCCGACGCATATTGGAACATCGACTAAAAATCGCTTCTAAAAAGAACAAACAAATCGCAAATTTGCAGTAAATTTGCAATCCAAAAACGAACATTGACATAGTGGGCTGAAGCCGACATTTGAACATGCCCGACGAGTTGCCGGGTACTTTCCCGAAAGGGAATTTCCAATGGTCAATTGGCTATTTCGAGATTATCTTGTCTCCTTGCGGTGCAGTGGCTCCTCATCCGACAAGCGAATCTCAACTAAATGGTAGTTTTATTAATTTAGTAAGATTTCTAATCAAACCATTACAAAATTAAGACATAAAGAAACGACGCTTCAGCCCGCATGTCAATTTATTTTGAAACATCTAAAATCGACTAAATGGATAAAGAAACACTTATCGCTAAAGCCCGCGCTCTGGAAAGCCGCAATGACCTTTATAATCTGCTGAACGAGATTAAAGAGGACTTGGTGGGCGATAAGGCTTACCCATTTACCCACAGACAATTCGTCTGTCTTAGCAAGCCACAAAGCGCACACCGTTACATCCTGTTCTCGATTCCGAAGAAATCCGGAGGCGAAAGGCCTATTTGCGCACCATGTGGCAATCTCAAATGGTTTCAACTTTGCTTGAACGAAATCTTCAAAGCATTATATACCCCGTCGCCCTATGCAATGGGATTCATCGAAGGGCGCTCGATTGTCGACAACGCAAGAATGCACACCAACCAAAACTACGTTTTCAACATCGACCTCAAAGACTTCTTCCCAAGCATCACAATACAACGAGTCAGGCAACGGTTACAACTTGCGCCGTTTAACTTCAATACCAACATAGCTTGGACAATTGCCGGTTTTTGCACAGTCTGCTCGTGGCTAATCGACAAAAGTTCGAAGCCCCACTTCGTACTACCACAAGGCGCACCGACATCGCCATTGCTCACCAATGCCATTTGTGATACGCTCGACCGCCGTCTTCACGGACTGGCAAAACGATTCGGCTTACACTACTCACGTTATGCCGACGACATAACATTCAGTTCGATGCACAACGTCTATCAGCCCGACAGCGAGTTTCGCCGCGAACTACAGCGAATCATCTCCGACCAAGGCTTCACCATCAACGAAAAGAAAACACGCCTAAGCCATTGCTCCCGACGTCAAGAAGTCACCGGCCTTACGGTCGGGGCCAAAATCAACGTTGCTCGCAAATATGTCAAGGATGTTCGAGCCATCCTACATATTTGGGAGAAGTATGGCATAAACGCAGCTTTCGCCACGTTCTATCCTCGCTATAAGAGTGAGAAATGCCAACTCCACCGAGGCGAGCCAAACCTTGTAAATGTGATTTCCGGCAAACTTTGCTATCTCAAAATGGTCAAGGGAGAAAACGACCCGGTATACTCAAAATTGCACGCACAATATCTTCGGCTCACCGAAGAACCCAAAGCCACCGAAAACTTTAGCAATATACACTACATCTTCACAATGACGAAAGCCGAATTTGAAAAGAAACTCGGCGTGTCGATTACCTTTTACAATCGCCAACAAGACAATAAGCCTTTCGGCATTTTCACGTTCCAAGACAAGTCCTTCATCGTTGCAGTCAGCAAGAATCTCGATGTAGACAAACTGCCGGACGATGTCCAAATATCGTTAACGCGAACAATAGACCCCTATGCCCGCAAAACGTCGTCGAACGGCGCTTCCAAACCCATGCGCATCGGCTACATCCTGCACAAGCCGCTACACGGATTCCGTCAGGCAGAGAAACAGCCGACCGACAACGTCGCCACCGAGATTAAAGCCACCGGAACCTACCACGCCAATACCCATCCCACGCTCGGACTAACCGACAATTCGAGAATCATCCAATCACATAATGAAGAAACTCTACTTCGACGTTTAGTAGAGTCCGACTTCGACCTCTCAATACTACCGTAATGAAACAAGATACAAACAAAGAAGACCTCCGCAAGTTGCTCAATTTCTTGAAGAATAACATCATTCATAAACCGGAAAATTCATGGTTCGTGAATGAGCTTCAGAAATTACTGCCCTCTACAAAAAATGATACAATTTCTTCTCTCAAGAATTCATCACTTGCGAAGATAGAAGAGTATTTAGGCCTTGACTATCGGATAGACTCCAAATTTAGTTTATGCGACTATAGCTTTTTGGATGATTCTAAATTGCGAGAAAATGCCGAATGCGATTTCCGCGAAATGATGCGATTTAAATATGGCTTGCGTAGTCATAAAGTTGATTTTGCTGAATTTTGCAGATATATTATACTCCAAACAGAACTTATTCTTAACTATTTCTATACCAAATACTATTCAGATAAAGGCGGGATTATATCCGCTGTTGACAATATTAAAGAATACAATAAAAATGGAGAACGATATCTTTATAATAATAAATCCGAAGATGTCACCTGCGTTGAGGATATCCCATTTAACTATAAATTGTGGGGGTTTAAAAAGCAATATAACGTAAAAATTAATAATATTGACAATGCAAGAAAGTTAAGAAATGCAATAAGCCACAGATCGGCTTCTTCAAGCGAAAAAGATATAACAAAATTGCACCAAAAAGTTGTTGATATGGGCATTGCCGTGAAGGAAGACGGAACCCTTCCATATATAGAAAAGTCCAAATTATCAAACAAAGATGTTAAAGACTACCTATTTGAACTATTCCTACAACAGCAACCATTTGAAAATCTTGAAAAAGAATTAAAATCATTGGTTGACAAAGTTCGTTCTTTAATCGAAACGACATAACAACATCTTGCCCGACTCTCACCCGTAAAGTCGGGTTAGATGAAAGAGCTGTGGATGGTTGGGCTTAAATGTTTTACTTTCTTTTAATTTTGTAATTAGGGATATTCAGTTAATGGCTAATTGATTATTTGCCAGAGTCATAGAT
>JBJEDP010000103.1:0-1717 GCA_051872175.1 Candidatus Limisoma sp. | reverse complement strand
CGACGAACCGGTGATAACGGTCCAACCGTTTTGCTTTACGCCACGGTTGGTTGTCGAATAGCCCGCCATGCTGCTGAATTGAGATACCAATTGCGCTTGAACTTTCGAAGCCAAACGGTTACTGTTGCCTGCGCTCCAGTAGTACCAAGTTTCTGTACCGTGAGCCGAGCCGTTGAATGCGTTGAGGTGCACCGATTGGAAGATGTACGGGTCCCAACTTACGGAAAGGCTGCGACGATACGAAAGCGAAACGTCGACGTTCGACGTACGAGTCATATTAACTACACCGCCCAAGCCTGTGATTGTGCTCTTGATTGAGTTACAGCAGTTCAAGCAGAGAGCTGCTTCGTGAGGTGCAGACGGACCGGCTGCTCCGGGGTCGCTACCGCCGTGCCCGGGGTCAAGGCCGATTTTGTAAGAGCCCCAGTTTTGTGCACTTGAAGAAAGGGCAAATAAGAATGCCGTTGCTATAAATAGAAAAGTTTTTTTCATAACGCTCCTGATTATTTAAGGTCGGCACTATAGATTTGACCGTCGGTGTAGCAAGTGAAAACGAGTTTGCTGCCGTCAGCCGAAACACACGGATTCATTTTGATTTTGCTTGCATCGTTGGTAAGCGCTTTGAGTCCGCTGCCGTTAATATTAATAATGTATAATTCTCCGGAAGTGTAGTCGTGACCATTGTCGGTGGTCTTTTCGAACACGATTTGTGAGTTTTCAACCCAAGAGGGATTGAAACCTTTGCCGAGATTAACAAGACCTGTGCCGTCGATGTTCATCACCAAGATGTTGTCTTCGCTGATGAAAGCGATTTTCTTGCCGTTGGGCGAAAGCGCAGCGCAAACAGCCGGCTTGTCGTAGATAACAGTAGCAGTGCCTTCGGCATTAACGATTGTCAGCGATTCGCCGTTGGCAATGTAGCTTACGTTAGAAGCAGCCGAAGCGGCTTTTTTGCGAAGCGCAGAGGGCACAGCCTCGAGGTTGACGTCTTTGATGACGCGAGCGTCGATGGCGGCAACCGATTTTGCACCGTTAGCGCTGTAGCGCCATGCTGCCGGTTGCATATAGTTTGCGTCGTAAGTCATGCGAGTCTTCTTACCTTCTGTCGACACAGCCCAGATAGCGTGTGCACGGTCAATCAAGCCGTCGCCTTTGTCGAGCCAACGAGTGTCGCGAACAAGGATTTCGCGGCTGTCGATACTCCATTTGAAATCAAAGCCTTCGCCGGCGCCTTGCGAAATAACTTTCTTGTTTGCGCCGTCAGCATCCATTACCAGAAGCCCGTCGTAACCGAGCTTGGTAAACGCAATTTTCGAGCCGTCGGGTGACCAACGAGGATTCTCGTACCTCTCAGTGCCGTTTGTCAAACGGGTTACGTTTGAGAGTTGACCTGTTTTCTGCGCTTGCGCAGTTGCAGCCAGTGTCAATACAACTGCTGCCGATAACATAAGTCTCTTCATACGTGTTTTTAGTCTTAATGTTAGTGTTTATAATAATTTTAATTAATATTTATTGTTTTAGTTGTGATTTGCAATGTATTTGCACTGTTTTTCTTTTAAATAACACTTATTGTGTTTATATTGTTTATCACGTTGCAAATTTATTTTAATTTCTGCAATTATTCAACTATATATCCGGTAATTTTTTATGTTTTGCAACATATATTTAAAGGTATTAAAGATTGATAATAATTTTTTAAGATTTGGAAAACTCCTTT
>JBJEDP010000102.1:0-1718 GCA_051872175.1 Candidatus Limisoma sp. | reverse complement strand
TTGCGGAACGTGGCGAAAATCTGCGTAATGCGCTCGATGCGTTGCTCGATAGAGAGACGGTCGGCCGAGCGCACCATCTCGCGAATACGTTTTGCGGAGGCGGCGAACACGTCGGGGTCGTAGTATTTGCGGAATGCGTTGAATCGCTGCTTTGTGACGCCGCGCGGCATAAACTCTTCCCACGAAAGCGGGTCGATGAGCGACGTGAAGTTGTCGATGGTGATTTCTTGGGTTTCGTCGTCGATGTCCGCGCCGTAAATCATCAGCGGCATACGAATCGAGATTCCGCGGAGAATCGAAATCGCCGTGTCGCGCAGTTTGCGCTTACGATTCTGCTCTTCGCGTCGTTTTTTCTCCTCCTCGGTCAGTTCCCGTTTTCCTTTTCCCGGTTCCGAATCGCCGCCATTCTGTTCCGAATCCCCGGTTCCCGGTTTCGAATCCCCGGTTACGCCTTGGTTGTTGACGTCAACAGTGTCGGTTTTAGGCATCGCCTTCGTTTGACCGATGATTTTACGGAGACCATCGAATTTTGCAAGCGCATCAGGGTCGATGTCGAGATTGTTGAGCAGGTCGTTGTAAAGATAAGTGTCTTCGAAACCGTGGTTTACCACGCGCTCGATGTAGACCTTCTTGAGTTGTCGCATCATAGTGTCGACGTCGTAGTCGCGCATCGTGGAGCCTTCTATGCCGATTACGGGGCAGAAATTGAGGAATTCGCCCATAGCGCGGCGGTTGGCTTTGTCTTTTTCGTCATCGGAGGGGTTGCTTCCCGGCTTGGTCTGCACCTTAGCGGCCTCGGCGAGCACTTTGAGCGTGCGGTCGGGCGCGAAATCGAACACGTAGCATTGCTCCTTGACGCGACCGTTGATGGTTGCCGGCGTCTGCACGCGGAAGATGGTCTGCAGATAGCCTGCCGCAGCGGTGTTGAACGAGCCGGAGAGCATCAGCACGGCAGTCCACTCTTTGACGCTTACGCCCGTCGTCAACCGTCCGCAACTGAGCGTGATTGTGCGCGTCAGGTCGGGGTCGCTGCCGATTTTCGAGTAGAGCAGTTCAAGTGCCGCTTTGTTCTCTTCCTCCGTCGGGTCGCCCTCGCCGGCCACGTTGACCACGTCGAAATGCTCGAACACAGGGTGTTTTTCGAGCATACGTTGCAGCGCCAGCGCTGATTTTACGCCGGGGACCATCCACAGCGTGTGACGGAAGTTGTTGCGATAGTCGTCGGTCGAAAACGGGTATGCGCTCGCCGTATCCTTCTTGCAGAGCAAGTCGAGAAACGCCGCAACGTCTTTGCGGTGAACAAATTCGCCGGACTCGTCCACGCGGAAAAACTCGCGGAAGTTGAACGCCACGTCGGCGTCGGCATATTCTTTGAGCAGACGTCCCAGGTCGTATGTAAAGATGTTCATCTTGGGCAGTCCGGCGTAAGGGTTCGGGTCGCCGAAATGTTCCACATCCCATTGCGCTTTGGCTTTTTGCTCCATCACGTAGTCCCACGTGTAGAGTTCGTCCTCTTTGTAGTTGTCGAAGAGGTTGAAAGGCGTGCCCGAAAGCGCAAGTTTTTTGGTGGTATTCTTCTTAAGTTCTTCGAGTACGTTCTGTCCCAACTCGGTCTGCGTACCCTCGTGGGCTTCGTCGACGATGAGAAGATTCCACGGCGTGGAGAAAATTTTGTGATTTTTGTCGAATTTACCGCCGACGGCATTCGAGCCGCGCAA
>JBJEDP010000101.1:0-7702 GCA_051872175.1 Candidatus Limisoma sp. | reverse complement strand
GCCGAGAGCCTGCGGCTCGTGGCAAGCCGTTATGCTCCGATCCCGCAACTCGCATGCCGAGGCGACCTGCGCGGCGATTCCGTATTCTATAACCTCCCCGGAACGCGCACCGAAGTGGAATCTATCCGACAAATTCTCGCCCGGCGCGGTGTCGACGCTAAAATATTCGCCGACGCTAACGCCAGCGAAGAAGCCTTTCTCGCAATCGACGGTAACGCACCCGCCATTCTCCACCTCGCTACACACGGATTCTACTATCAACCGCAAGAGACGTCAAACTATCTGAAAGGCTACACCGACGCAATGTCGCTCTCCGGACTCGCTCTCGCCGGAGCCAATACCGCCTGGAGCGGCAAAGACGTGCCCGACGACCTGCGCGACGGCATCCTTACCGCCGACGACATCGCCGGACTTAACCTTCACGGACTGCGCCTCACCGTGCTCTCCGCTTGCAAGTCCGGGCAAGGCGAGCCCTCGCGCGAAGGTATTTTCGGGCTGCAACGCGCCTTCAAAAAAGCCGGCGCCGAAACGCTTCTGATGACCGCTTGGAAAGTAAGCGACAAAGTGACCGCCGATTTTATGAAAGAATTCTACACAATCCTCGCCGACCGGCGAAACCGAGGCGACATCCATGCCGCATTCCACGAAGCTCGCACTGCCATCCGCCGGCAATACCCGGAACCTTTCTACTGGGCAGGCTTCATTCTGCTCGACTAACATTAACATATTACGAAAATATGAGGGTGCCCCGACGTCTCAACGACGCATGAGGGCACCCTCGTTCACTTCAATAATCATCCTTAATCACACCGTTCCGGCAACCTCTGTCGCCGAAACTCGGGCATACCCGGTGCCCGAAGAAGAAAGATAACGCCCATAATCGAGCGAGGTAGAACCTGTTTAATAACAATAGAAAAAGTTAACACTTAATTGCTTGGTGAAATTTCAGCCGATGCTCCACGTAACGGCACGTGTAGTCGAGTGCCGATAGTATGTGCAGCAGCAACTTCGTATAGTCGCTCCCGGCGTCGATTCGACAGTCGTAGCTCAACGAAACACTACCGGAATTCAGGACCATCGCCTTAACAAATTTTACACCTCGATTTGCATAATTTACCACTCGGAGCAACTCGTCGGCTCCGCAATCGCCTACCTCCAAATACGGCAGCGACACTCGCAGAAAATCAATTTCCGACCGTCGGCTCAGCATATATTGCCGACCTTTATAGTCTGCCATCCACCCGAAAGGCGCCATCGGAACCACTTCGCTGCAGACCGCTCGGAGAGCATTACTTAGTTTATTATTGTCTATCATAGTTCGCCAATTTGCCTATTTATGACAGGCAAAGGCAAAAAGTAACCCACAAAATCAAAGAAAATTTACCGCTTTAGTCGCAAAAAAAACAAAAAAAATAACAGCAGCCTGTCCTCACGGATGTGCCACTGTCCCCTATGTGTCTGTAATGTGTTATGAGTAGTTTTATTTAACCGTTCATACAAATAACAATAACACACCCTTTTTTGTTCGACGAAATTTAAATTTAACTTTATTTAACTAATAAATCGTGTCTATGTGCAACCATACGGCCGCGCGGGACGTTTCCTACCGTTAATCAAGATATACACAGAAAACTTAGGGTCGCGCCTCGGTGCGACTGTAACATTTCGCAAAAAGTCCCCCATAAAATGTGTAACATTCCGCGAAAAGTCGCCTATAAAATGTGTGACATTCTGCAAAAAGTCGCCTATAAAACGTGCAACACCCTATAAATAAAGAAGTTAGTAAAGTGTTAAATTTTTAACTAAAATAGTATAGAAAAGCCTATCGAAATACAAGGAATATTATAACATCGGCAGAAAGGACAAACTGCTGACTTTGCCGACGTATATGGCGTTCTTGTTGACCGAAATATAACCGGCACAGCGGAAATTTAGCATTATTTTGCTTTAGTGGGCAACAACATTGCCCACCATCGGAAGTACCTTTGTCGTAGAAATTAAAACTGCTAAAACGATGAACGTACTCAACAAATCCATCAACTACGGCGACACGGTCTATGCGAGACTGACGGTCTACGGCGAGACTATTGCCGAAATTCGTAAAAACGATGCCTCGACTGTCGAAGAGATTATTGCGCGTCTGCGTGCGGCGGCTACGAAGTACACCGGACTGACGAAAATCTACATTCGCAACATGACGCAGGGCTGGGCTGTCCAATTCCCGTTGCTGTTGGTCAAGTCGATTCTGCAGTTCAAATCGCGCGAACAACTCGTTGCCGAGGGCTTTTGCGAGCCAAACGGTCAACTCATCATCCAATTTTAATTAACCCTAAAACACACTATTATGTTCTCATTAGTTATTATCGCATTTTTCGCCTACGTTGCTTGGTGCGAATTCAAGAAAACCGCTTTCTACAAAGCCCTTTGCACATCAGTTCGAAGAGCCTGTTTCAAAACAAAAGTTAAAAAACTGAAGCTGTCAGCCTTTGAGCAGATTTGTTCGTGCTTTTAAGGGCGTGTGGCGGGCCACATAACCGCAAAACACAGACAAAGATGCCAAAGAATGACAGAAGCAGGCAAGATTAGACAAACCGGATACAAATTAAAAAAGTTCTCAATTAACAGAACTAACCAATCGCATCTTTTTGATGCTTTTTGTCCTTCACTTCAGTCACTTAGCCCGCTAAGCGCCTTCAGATCAGAACAAAAATCATTCAAATAATCTGCGACTTCAATTTTAACTTTTGTTTTGTAACAGGCTCTAAGGATTATACATGTCTTTGTTGAAGAAATCCATAATCTCAAGCGCGTGCTTGTAAGCGATGGCAGCGGGGCTGTCAGGATTTAGGTCGGTCGCTGTGGAATAGTCGTCGAGGGCGTGCTTGCGGTCGCCGAGCTTCCAAAAAGCATTGCCGCGAACAAAATATAGCGCATCGTCGTTGGGACGGTCTGCGATTATCGCGTTGAGTTGCTCTATGGCTTCGTCAACGCGATTTTCGTTGATAAGTGCTTGTATTTCCGTGAGATTCATCATTTGCTAAGTGTAAGATTAACACGTTGCTCGCCGACTTCGAGTGTGGCTTGTGCACCTTCGACGATGGGCAGATTGCGGTCGACGTGACCGACGGGGAAATGGAGCGCCACCGGGATGTCGAGGTCGCTGACAAACCGGGCAAGCATTTCTTCCATTGTCTGATGGTCGCGGTCGGGCTTATAGTCGGTAAACTGTCCGAAGACGATGCCGCGCGTGTGAGCGAGCGTGCCGTTGAGTCGCAGGTTATAGAGTTGACGTTCAACGTTATAGATTGGCTCGGCGATGTCTTCGATAAAGAGGATGTTGTCGCGCGTAAACAGGTCCCACTTCGAGTCGATGATGGCGGCGAGCACGGCAAGATTGCCGCCGACGATGGTTCCTTCGGCAACGCCGAGGCGGTTGTCTGCGCGACCGGGTTCGCTGTACGAAGGAAATTCGCCGGCGAGAATGGCGCGAAGCGAGGCGGAACAGTCGTCGTCGGGACGCTCGGTGAGGTGGCGCGCCATCGACGAATGGATGCTCGCCACTCCGGCACGATGTGCGGCGGCGTGGAGCAGCGAAATGTCGCTAAAACCGATAATCCACTTCGGGTCGTCGACGAAATCGGCATCGCTCAGCCCTTCCAACAGGTGGACGACGCCATATCCGCCGCGGCTGCAGAGCACGGCGCGCACCGACGGGTCGGTCAAGGCGCTACGAAGGTCGCCGAGGCGCTCGTCGCGCGTTCCGCTGAACGAACCATGTTCGCCGAGGCAGTGCTCGGCAACGCGTGGCTCATAGCCCCAACGGCGCAGCGTGGCGCACGCTCCTTCGACGTATTCGGGTTTTATCTTACTTGCCGGCGACACTATTGCAACGACGTCGCCGGGATTGAGTGGCTTGGGATAAATCATAATCAGTTAACTTGTATTTTAATACCCGCGCGACGCATACGGTCGGCGATGGCTTCGAGTTCGGCGCGCTCGACGCGTTGGAGATTGCTCTCGGGCGTTGGTCGGTCGAGCGAATAGAGCATCACTTCGCGCGGATTGATTTTGCGATAAGCGGCAATGAGTGCGTCGATTTCGGCATCGGTGGTGTTGTCGATGACGGAGCCGCAGTGCGTGCCGCGGAGCATCATTGTTTGGATGATACATTCGCCGCTGAATTGGCAGAGCCTGTCGACGACGCGCTCGACGGTGAAGCCGGAATCGGCGGGACGGTCGATGGCGCGCATGGTCGATTCGATGGCGCTGTCGAGTTTGAGGATGTTATTGTCAACCTTACGAAGCGCCGCAACAACTCGCGGATTGCCTATCATCGTCGAATTGGAGAGCACGCTGATTTTCACGTCGGGATAAAACTCGTCGCGAAGGGCGATTACGTCGTCGACAATCTCGGGGAAGTCGGGACAAAGCGTCGGCTCGCCGTTGCCCGAGAAGGTGATAACGTCGAGGCGGTCGCCCCGATCGTGCATCGCCAGCAACTTGGCGCGCAGTGCCTCTGCCACTTCGCTGCGACGGCTCACGCCCGTCGTTCCTGCACCTTGTGCGTTGAAGCCGGCTTCGCAATAGAGGCAGTCGAACGAGCAAATTTTGCCGTCGTTGGGCATCAGGTTGATGCCGAGCGACGTGCCGAGACGGCGGCTGTGGATTGGTCCGAAGATTGTATCGTGAAAGAGTATTGTTACCATTATTTCAATGAGTTAAAGAGTTCTACATAGCGGCGAGCCACTTGTCGGTCGCCGAAGCGTTCGGCGGCAATCGCGTGCAGGCTTTCGCGGTCGGCACGATGACTCGCAGCCCAAAGTATACCGTCGGCGAGGTCGGCGGCATCGGGATGTCGCGCAAGGTAGCCCGTCCGGAGGTGGTCGATGATGTCGCCCTGACCGCCGTGGTCGAAAGCCACAGGCATACACCCTGCGGCAAGCCCTTCGGCGAGCGTTGCGCCGCTGGTTTCGAAGTGCGACGACGAGAGAACGATGTCGGCGCCTTGGTAGATGCTCTGTATGCGGTCGGGTGCAACGGGTCCGAGCCAGCGATGCGGCAGACGTAATGCGTTGAGCACCTCGGGATTGCGCAAATTTCCGAAAAGCACCAGCTCTATGCGCGCGGCTGCGTCGGGAGCGTTGTCGGCAATGATGTTTGCCGCCTCAATCATCAGCGGAAAGCCTTTTACGGGGTCGTCGAGGCGTGCCGCACCCATAGCGACTACCGTTTTCGACGTGTCGCCGATGCGATGCCAATCGAACCGCTCTACGGGCAATGCGTTAGCAATGACGGTCACGTCGGCGCGGTGCAGCAACAGACTCTCGCGAGCGCGCTCGGCGAGCCAACCGCTTACGGCAACGAAATGAATCCGCGCCTCGGCGTAGATGTCGCGCTTGCGCTGCCAGACGCGGTGCGACAAGTCGCCTCGACGTCGCAGTCGTACGAACGGACAGCGCCCGCAACTGCCCACGTAGCCGCGGCAGTCGTATGCGTGATGACAAATCCCGGTGAAGCACCACATGTCGTGCATCGTCCACACCAACTTTTTGCCCATAGCGGCAAGTCGGCGCAAATCGCGCAGCGACAGCAGTCCTTGGTTTATCCAATTGAGGCACACCACGTCGGCGGCTTTCAGCCAAGGATGGGCGAGCACGTCGACGCCGTGGCTTGCCGTCGACACCTTAAACAAATCGCGACGATTCAGCCCGTTAGCGGCAAAGATGCGGATGCGCTCGCTGTAGAACGCCCAACGGTAGTGCTCCGGCGTCCCGGCAAGGTCGACCCGCGGGTCGTCGGTTTGGCGGTCGACGACGAGCATACGAGCATCATGTCCCTCCCGACAGAGCGCATCCATCAAGCGATAGGTTACGATGGCGGCGCCACCGAGGCTGTCTGACTTGCAGAGCAAAACGATTTTCATCGGCGTAAGATTTTGCGTGGATTGATACCTTCTTTGCGCATAATAACCGCCACAAAAGCGAGCAGCAACAGAGTGCGTACCGGCAGGCTGACCGCCATACTCGGATACGGGATAAATCGGTCGGCGGCAAACAATGCGCCGGCAATGACGACGTAGAACGCAATCGAGCGCAAATCGTAGTCGATGGGATTGCGCCGTTGCCCGACGACGTAGCTGAGCACCATCGCAACACCATAGCCGGCAAATCCCGCCCAAGCGCACGCCGTATAGCCGAACACGGGCACAAATGCGACGTTGACCGCAATGAGCACCGCACAGCCGGCAAACGAGAAAATCGCGCCCCACTTGGTGTCGTCGATGAGTTTGTACCAGAACGACAGGTTGAAATAGATGCCCATAAAGATTTCGGCAGCCATCACGATAGGCACAACGCGCAGACCTTCCCAATTGTCGGAATTGATGAGATATTTGAGAATGTCGATATAAAATTCGACGGCAAGGAATGCCAAAAGCGTAAACACAATGAAATATTTCATCGCCTTGGCGAGCATCGGACGCGAATTGCGGTCGGCACTGCCGGCAAACACAAACGGCTCATACGCATAGCGAAACGCTTGCGTCAGCATCGCCATAATCATCGCAATCTTGCTCGCAGCGCCGTAGATGGCAAGCTGCGTCTTCGCCTCGGCGGGCGTACCTCGGTAGATGTGGCAGAACAGAATCTTGTCGGCTACCTGGTTGAGAATTCCCGCAATGCCCAGAATCAGCAGCGGATAAGTGTAGCGCAACATGCTGCGACACGCCGTGCGGTCGAACCCGCCGCGGAAGTCCAACACGGGCAACAGCATCAGCATAATCACGCTCGTGCAGCCGAGATTGATGACAAACGCATAGACAACGTCACTTCCGCCGAGCACGACGTAGTAGACGATGTTCGCAGCGATGTTGAGCACAATGAAGAGCAGTTTGAGCCCCGCAAAATGCCACGCACGCCGCTTGTAGCGCAGATAAGCGAACGGAATGCTCTGGAACGCGTCCATAGCGACCACCGCAAACATCATGCCGATATACCACGGATGCTCGCCGTAGCCCATCCAATCGGCAATCGGACCGAGCAACGCCAGCGACAGCGCCAAAAAAGCAACCGACGTTGAGCCCACCATAATAAGCACCGTCGAATAGATGCGCCGCGGGTTTTCCGTTTCCTTGTTGATAAAGCGGAAGAACGTGGTCTCCATGCCGTAGGTAAGAATCACCAACAGCAGAGCCACCCACGCGTACACCTCAGTGATAACGCCGTAGCCACCCTGCGCCGCCGACATCGCATGCGTATAAATCGGCACAAGCATATAGTTGAGAAACCGCCCAACAATGCTGCTAATGCCATAGATAGCCGTATCTTTCAGTAGAGATTTCAGACTTGCCATATTCAATTCCTTTCAGACTTGCCTTTTTTGATTCCTTTTAAGACTCGTCATATTTGATTCCTTTTCAGACTTGCCTTTTTTGATTCCTTTCAGACTCGTCATATTTGATTCCTTTTCAGACTTGCCCTATTTGATTCCTTTCAGACTTGCCTTTTTTGATTCCTTTCCGATGGCAAATTTAGCAATAAATACCGAAAGCACTACACCCGCCGACATATTTTCCGGGATTTCGCTTTTATCTGTAGAAGCTAAGAACCGGCTATTAAGAAACTGAAATCTTGTAAATTTGAATAAAATGACTTCTTACGACAAAACATTATACCAAGGATTGTGTAAAGATAACACCTTATAT
>JBJEDP010000100.1:0-7717 GCA_051872175.1 Candidatus Limisoma sp. | reverse complement strand
TAACGCTTTTCCTCCACCAAAAGTTCGCCCCGGCGGAAGTGTTTAGGTGAGCAATGTAAAATGGGTTAACGTCAAGATGCTATGCGGCACTCGGGTAACTTGCCGCTTGCGGCTAGGTGGGGAGAGCCTACCCACCCAACTCCAATGAGCTAAATTGTATAGATTTTGCTCATTGGTAGTGCTAAGTCGGAGACTTTGCAAGACGATGATTCCACACCGCCTAACCGCGCTCCCGGGCTGCTAAATCAAATTAAGTAATTGCTGCAGTTTTTTGAGGTAGTTACGTGAGATTGTGAGTCCTGTTTCCTTGTCGAAAGGTGGGGCGAAGATGCACTGTTTGCCGCAGATTTCGACGAGGTAGTTGATGTTGATAATCGTAGACTGGCTTATTTGGACGAATGCCGGCGAATAGCTGAGGATGTTTTCCGCCGAGGTGCCGCGTCGCAGGCAGAGAGATTCGTTGCCTACCAGGTGTGCATACCATTGCTTGCGCTCGCCTTTGTGGGTGAAAAATCCGATTTCGTCGTGACGAATGATGCGGAATCCTTTGATGGTGGCGGCAATGAAACTATCTTTTATCAAGTCGGTTCCGGCAATGTTAAGTGTTGGTTGCAGTTTGGCAAACTCTTGCTTGAATCGCTCGAGGATGCCGCTGAGTTCGGTGGGTTCAAATGGTTTGAGCAGGAAGTCGAAAGCCGACTCGCGCATAGCGCTGAGAATGTACTGAGAATGAGCGGAATAGAACACAACGCGCATATTCCAATCGACGCTCGACTTGATGGCGTTGAGCAGCGAGATGCCTGAGTCGTCGGGCAACTCTACATCGAGAAACAGCAAGTCGGGGCGATGTTCGAAGATTTTCTGACGTCCTACGACGGTGTTGTGCGCCGAAGCTACGACGCTGAAATCGGGATGTGCTTTGAGTGCTGTCACAAGTTGAGCAATGGCGACATCATCGTCGTCGATTATTATGGTATTGTATGGTTGTTCCCTCATGTATGCTTTCCTTTAGTTTTAATGCAAATATACTAATTGAAATCTTTGCTTGCAACGGTCATTTTTCGGCAAATGCCACCAAAACGCCGATTTGGCAATCCAAAGCGGCTAAAAAAGCGACTATTGCGTTCTAAAAACCTGCGAAAGAAAAGTTGTCGGGGATGAAAATTGTGACCCTCGTGCCCTGGTTTCCGCTGTTTTCGGGGTATGCTTCGCCGATTTCGAAGGTAATTTTGTGACTGTTGCGCTTGTTCAGAAGGAGGATTGTTTGGTAGATTGCCTTCATGCCGGTGCCTGTTCCCGAGGAGAACATTTGCGGCTTGTAGCCGAGGCCGTTGTTGACGACAACGATTTGCAGCCCGTCGTTGCGGTGATGGCAGGAGATGTCGAGTCGGCGCTCGCCGTCGATGCCGCGCAGACCGTGTTTGATGGCGTTTTCGACGGGAATCTGTATGAACATTGTCGGGATTATGACTTTGCAGGGGTCGATATCGGGGTCGACGTTGATGTTGCCGACGAACGAGTCTCCCCACGAGTCGCATTCGAGGTGAATGAATGCGCTGACGAATTCGAGCTCTTCGCGGAGCGTGACGGTCATCTTCGACGAAGCCTCGACGCATTGCCGCAGGAGTTTGGAGAGCGACATTAGGTTGGTCGAGTGCGGGTCGTCGGCGTCGTAGCTTGCCAGTTCGTGGTTGATGACGTTGAACGTGAAGTGCGGCGCGAGGCAGTTGCGGATGTTTTCCATACGCATTCGCGCTATGTTGTCGACGTGGCGGGCGATGATGCGCTCGCGCTGACGGCGCATAAGCAGGAATGTGCCGACTGCCAGCAAGAACACAATCACGACTATGCTAATCCACAAAGCACGCGAGCGATGAAGCTGTTCATCTTTGATTATCAGCTCGTTATGCTTTGCGATGAGGGCTGTGTCTTGCTTGTATCGGAGATATATGCCGCTGACGCGTGTGCGTACTTGTTGTTCGCTGATAGAGTCGGAAGTGCGGTTGTTGTGGACCGACATAAAGTAAGCCTTTTCGAACTGACCGGTTTTCTCGTAGTAGTGTTGCATGTATTTGTCGCGGATGATGTGCAGGTCGAGCGGCAGGATGGAGTCGGACATTCGGCTGACCATCTCGCCGGCGCGTGCGTAATCGCCGGTCTCGGTGTAGTAAGCCATTCTGAGGGTGTAGAAATGCTCGTTGAACACGGGCGAATTAGCCACGGGCAGTTCCGCTTCGATTTGGCGTAGGTAGACGTCGGCGGAATCGAGCTGATGCAACAAGATGTTGACTTCGGCGACGTTGAACATCGGCACGATGCAGTCGGCGGTTTTAACGGATATGCTTCGGCTGTAGTCAAGCGATTTGCTGAAATGTGAAAGCGCTTGCTTGTAATCGTTTTTGTGGTATTTGAGATTGCCTAAATTGTTGTAATGCAAGAACTTGTCGTAGTCGTTCATTTGGTCGAGATATTCGCCGGACTTGTTGAAATAGCGTTCGGCTTCGCCGTATTCGCCGATTTGGAGATACGACATTGCCAAGCCCCCGTAGATAATGTAGGGGCAGACCACTTTGCCGAGCGAGTCGTTGAGCTGCAGCGCCTTACGATAGCTTTCGGCACCTTCGACGAAATGGCCGTTCTGCACGTAGCTGTCGGCGAGGTTCATCCACGCAAATGGCAGCCGTTTGGGCAATTCGTAGTCGATGGTTCGGCGGAGGTAAATGATGGCGGAGTCGCCCATTTTGCTGTATGAATATGCAATGCCTTTTGCGTTGCAGATGTTTCGCATGGCGCGGAGGGTGATTGGCGACTGTTTCGGGTCGCGGCCGTGGAGATAACGGTTGACGCGGTTGAAGGTGTTGTCGAGCGAGTCGGATTCGTTGAGCGCGAGGTGTGCGAT
This sequence comes from Candidatus Limisoma sp., assembly GCA_051872175.1. Lineage (GTDB taxonomy): Bacteria > Bacteroidota > Bacteroidia > Bacteroidales > Muribaculaceae > Limisoma. Next base: position 4,818 of record JBJEDP010000100.1, on the reverse strand, counting down.
TGCCCGGAGCGACAATTCGTAGTAGTACATGTCGCTGTCGGGGGCAACAGCCATCAACGAGTCGCAGTATCGTTTGGATGCCTGCGGGTCGCTATTGACAGCAATGCTAAACAGTGAATCAATCGTTACGGCGTCTTCGCCTATGTTTTTGTCGCTCCCGGTGCCGCAATTGGCGACACTAAGTGCAAGAATTATGCTGATGAAAATGAGAGTTACTATGTGTTTCATAGTGCGAAGGTAAATATAATTTTCTTAATTTCAAGAAAGTTTAGTAACAAAAATTAACCTAAATCTATGTTTTTATAATGTAGAATTAAAAAAAATATTCCAAAAATTCCAATAATTGGAAGATTTTTCGCTTGCAAATGATTGCGAATTTATGAAAGAGTGAAGTTAAAACGCTTGATGAAGTCGAGTCCTTGGGGGTTACGTTGCAGAATGTCGACGAGCACCTCCTTCTGCGACCGGACTTTTTCGTCGGGATTGATTTCGCGGACGACGGCTTTGATAGTGATGTCGTCGTTGCTCAACTTATTGCGAATGTATGTTTGGATTTGCTGCTTGGCGCGCTCGAAGGCTTCGACTTGCGACTGATTGTCGACCACGACGACGTAGGCAGCGCCGCCGGATGAAGTCGGACGGTGTGAGCGCATGGCGTTGGCAAGGATTACGTCGGTTTTATACTTTTCGACTACGATGTCCCACGCGTGCTGGAAGTCTTCGTCGGCGAAAAACTCCGTGCGATGCTGAACCGGTTGTTGCTTGGGCGCTGCGTCGGCGTTGCGCGAAGCTGTAAGGTCGGCGATGCTTGGAATCGATACGGCGGCTTTGGGCTTGTTGTTTGCCTGAGGCTTAGGCAGGTCGATTTTGACCTGAGGTGCGCGAGTGGCATCGCGCAGAGCGGCTTCGATAGTAGCATTTGCTTGCTGTGCCGGGGTAGCTTGCTGCGCCGACGGTTGCGGTGCGGCGGTTGCGGCTCCGGGGGTCGGCGTCGGCTGATGGGACGGCTCTATTTTTTTTAAGCCATTTCCTTGTTGTGGAGATGGCGTCGGGTCGGGAGCGTTGAGTTGGCAGATTTTTATGAGCGTCAGTTCGACGAGCAACTGCTTGTTGGTGGCGTCGCGGTAGGTGATGTCGCAGGTGTTGCAGAGGTCGAGCGCCAGGTAGATGAAGCGCAACGCGCAACGCCGCGACTGCTCGCGGAAGCGGTCAGCGATGTCGCCCGTAGCGTCCATAAGTGCGGCGAGTCGGTCGCTATGCGCCATGAGGAGCTCGCGGAAGTGGTTCGCCAACCCGTTGATGAACGTTTTTCCCTCGAAACCGTGGTTGCGCACGTCGCGGTAGACCAGCAACGCATCTTCGACGTTGGCGTCGAGGAAGGCGTCGACGAGGCGGAAATAGTAGTCGTAGTCGAGGATGTTAAGGTTGTCGATAACGGCTTGGTATGTGATGTTGCCGTTCGACGAAGCGGCTACTTGGTCGAAAATCGAGAGCGCATCGCGCATTGCGCCGTCCGACTTTTGCGCAATCACGTTAAGTCCTGCCGGCTCGGTCGTATAGCCCTCGCTGTCGGCAACGTATTGCAGTTGTTCGGCGATGTCGGCAACGGTTATGCTCTGAAAATCATACTTTTGGCAACGCGACAAGATGGTCGGAAGAATCTTGTTTTTCTCGGTCGTTGCGAGGATGAAGATGACGTATTCGGGCGGTTCCTCGAGAGTTTTGAGGAATGCGTTGAAAGCGGCTGCCGAGAGCATGTGCACCTCGTCGATGATGAACACGCGATATTTTCCGGTAATCGGCGGCACGAGCACTTGGTTGGTAATCTCGCGGATGTCGTCGACGGAGTTGTTCGACGCCGCGTCCATCTCGATGATGTTCAGCGACCGTTGCTCGTTGAAGGCGCGGCACGATTCGCACTCGTTGCAAGGCTCGCCGTCGGCGGTAAGGTGCTCACAGTTAATGGCTTTGGCGAAGATACGCGCGGTCGTGGTTTTGCCGACGCCGCGTTGCCCGCAAAAGAGGTAAGAATGAGCGAGCCGCCCTGTTTTGACGGCGTTTTTAAGAGTTTCGCTCAATGCATGTTGTCCGACGATAGTCTTAAACGTCGACGGGCGGTATTTTCGGGCTGATACGATGTATTTCTCCATAGTCGTTCGTGAGGTTTATTGAGTAACAAAGGTAAGCAAAATTAGTCAATAGAAGGAAACAAAACGTGCAAAAAGGGAAAAAATTAGAATTTTTTTTGCAGAAAAGGTCGCAAGTTTTTGGAAAACCGAAAAAATGTATTACCTTTGCGTCGCAAAAGGAAAGGGCGAATACCAGAGTGGCCAAATGGGGCAGACTGTAAATCTGCTGGCTTATGCCTTCGGTGGTTCGAATCCATCTTCGCCCACCATTTCCTCCTTAAATTACGCGGAAGTAGCTCAGTTGATAGAGCATCAGCCTTCCAAGCTGAGGGTCGCGGGTTTGAGCCCCGTCTTCCGCTCAAGATTAGTGTTGATAGGTTCCTATCAGCACTTTTCTTATTTTAGCAGAGGTTGATGACCGTCTCCGACGCACGCTATCCACAGCGTATCTTCGACACGCTGTGGATTCTCGTTTGTTCCGCAACCATGCCCGGTCGCAGCAAGCCGCGACCCTACTATGTTGATAATCAGTGTAATATGTCACAAAAGACACCACTCCGCGGTAGGGTCGCGCCTTGGTGCGACCGAGCAGTGCGCACATTCTATTTATATAGTTCTTCCGGAATGTCGAAGGAGAAATCCCAATCGTCTATATCGAAATCTTCGTCAATTTCTCCTTGTTCTATAATACCTTTTTTTATGAGTTTATAGAGCCTTTTATAGACGTCAGGAAGCCATTCTTTTAAATCTAGACTATCGAATTCTAAATAAAAATCCGCGTAATCAAGTTCTTCATTCTCTTCCTCAGCAATCGTCCTTTCGTACATAGCGTAAACGTGCTCACGGATTTTTTCTAAAATATCTTTTCTCACATTTACAACGACGTAAGCATCCCCACACGCACCGCATCTTGGATCGTCGCGCCATATGCATACATTAAATTCTACTTTCATAAATCATTAAAGTTTTATTCATTTTTTCGCCGCCCCGCAGAGCGTTTCTCTATCGCATATCGTCAGCTCCCATCCGGCTATTTCACGCAGCGCAGCTGCCGTTTAACCTTTTAACCTCCTAACCTCCTAACCGCGCCGAAGGCGCCTCTCTTTCAATACTTAAACGTGCTGCCGCCGAGGAATTCACGCAACAAGCTGTTCGCCGGCACTTGCTCCGCGCGTATCGGCTTGAAGTAGCTCAAGAATTTCAGCAGACGGTATGCCTCGGCATATTCCGGCACGTTGTGCGGCACCTGGCGCAGCACCGGCTCGGCATATTCCTTCATCACAGCCAGCTCGAACAGCAGCGACGAGTTGAACATCGCATCGGCATTCTCCTGGTAGGGGAATATCCACTTCTCCTCGCCGCGGCGTACGCTCGGCCAGCGCCGCATCGTGTCGAGCGCCGACGTACCGCGATATTTCGCGTCTCGAACAATCCGTCGCAGTAGCCGATTGTCGGTCGTCGGTATCCAGTTGTGGTCGTCGATTGTGATGGTTGTCAGCGCCGAAACGTAGACCTTAAACTTCTGATAGTCGGGGATTTGCGCCGTCAACTCCGGGTTAAGCCCGTGGATGCCTTCCATGAGCAATATCGAGCCTTCCGTAAGTTTCATTGTGTTACCTTTATAGACGCGGCGCCCCGTGGCAAAGTCGTAGGTCGGCAGCGCAACCTCCTTGCCGGCAATCAGTTCTTGCACGTCGTGGTTGAACAGCTCCAGGTCGAGCGCATACAGCGACTCATAGTCGTAGTCGCCGTTTTCGTCCTTCGGCGTGTGTTCGCGGTCGACGAAATAGTTGTCGAGCGAAATCATCTGCGGACGTATCAGGTTGGCGAGAAGTTCCACCGACAGTCGCTTTGTCGTAGTCGTTTTGCCCGACGACGACGGTCCGGCGAGCAGCACAACGCGTGCGCCCCCTTCGTGGTAGCGCTCGGCGATTTGGTCGGCTATGCGTCCTATGGCTTTCTCGTGAAGCGTCTCGGCGAGCGTAATGAGCATCCCCACGTTGCGCGGTTTGTCGGTCGCGGCGCGGTTGAGCGACGGCACGTCGTCGACGCCGAGAATGCGGTTAAACTTGATATAGTCCGTAAAAGCGTGGAACATCTTTTTCTGCTCAATCGGCTCGCATGCCTTCGTGGCATCGCCCGAGAAGTCGGGCGGCAGAAGCAGCATTCCGTCTTGGAACGCTATCAAGTTGTACGTTGAGATATAACTCGTGTCGGGCGCCAATTCGCCGTAGGTCACGTCGACGATGTCGTCGAGTTGGTGATAGTCCGTGTAGACTTCCTCGCTCGAGCGAAGAAGTTCCGCGCCGTGCAGGTTGCCTTTCGCTTCAAATTCGGCAATCACGTCGGCGGTCAGCTTGCTGCGTCGGTGGAACGGCATCGCTGCCGCTACGATTTCGTCCATGCGCTGCTTTACGCGTGCCACTTCCTCCGCGCTGACGGTCTCGCCGTCTTTAAACTTGCAGTAGTAGCCGCGCGACACGGCATGCTTGATGCTTAGCGTGCGCGTAGGCCACAGGTCGTGGATTGCCTTGACGAGTATCAGGCTCAGCGAGCGCACGTACAATCGTCGACCCGACGGGTGCTTATAGTCGACAAATTCGATTCTCTTGGGCATAAATACCGGATAGGTCATGCCCTCGGTCTTGTTGTTGACGTGTGCGCAGATAGGCGTAAAGTCGATTTCGTC
>JBJEDP010000099.1:0-7775 GCA_051872175.1 Candidatus Limisoma sp. | reverse complement strand
TTACTGGACGAATGGAATATCCGTTGTACCTTAGACCATGATTAAAAACGTTAATAACATGTAGGTCAAATGCAATAGACCAGGCGCGATTTGCGGCAGTAAAATTAGGTGCTCCAGTCCAATAGCCTCCGTCTTGCCCTACCATTAAGAGTTGAGTGTTGTTACGATAACCCGCAGCGGGGAGAAAAATAGTAGCCCCATTTTGCTTACTTTTGCCAAGCATACCATTAACTCCAATGATGTTATAGTTTTCGACCCATTCCCAACTGCAATTATCTATGAGTTCTTGTGCTTGAGTCCCTGATGGAAGATGCCAATTATCACCTAAAATAGCTCTTGCTGCATCATATTCAGAATCTAAAACGTCGTTATGATTAACAAAATCATAGAGTTTCAGTTGACCTATGTTTAAATCATAGGTTGCGCAAGTCCTTCCTATATAATTAGTCTTGGGCGAAGTATCACCCCAAGCAAAATAATCGCCGAATTCAAGCGGCGAACTAGCGCCCAAATTGCAAGATGCCCATAAAGTTCCTGAGGGTAATCCTAAATCAATAGTTTCCATATGAGTTGAGATTTAGTAATCGTTCATTATTTGTCTTTAATAATTCTTCGTCATTAAAGTCATATAGGTAACTTACCTTATATGGCTTATATTGCTGAAAAACTAATGGCGTAGGATGATTTGGCTTTTCCCAATTATCTTTATGACCTGCAGTTAATCTGCAAATCTCTTTAAAGCACTCTGGACTAAAGACAAGGCGACTATCGTTCAAAAACAAATCTTTAAGATAGCCGGAATCAGCTCTTATGATTTGACGAACGGTTTCATTCTTATGCCGTTTGCTAAAAGGTATTATTTCATCAATGTTTTCAATCATATAACAAAGTAACGCATTTTTTGCGAAAATATTGTGATTAGACGCTACAAAAATACTTCACGGAAAATACACTGCAGCTGCGATAGATGTGTCGGTGATTGGCTACCGGCGGAAATTCTTGTCGTCGAAGGCAATAAAGTGCTTCTTGGCGCCGTTGATAAATATTAAATATGACCGGATTTGGGTCTATAAATTGATTTGTATGCAGATACTTATTGGTTGTGCGAAGAAGATGCGGGTTGCTCCGCAGGCTAGTGGTGACGTCGTTGCCGGGGTGCCTCACTTTATTGACAACGCGGCGATGATTGCCGAGCAGATGGCGGTGTATGATACCGACGAATTGCAAGAGATTCTCGGTGTCGGCAAAAAGATTGCGGCGGAAAACCGACTGCGCTATCAGTCGTGGCACGCAGAGGCTACGCTTACTCCCGCCGTAATGGCTTACGACGGAATGGTGTTCAACAAGCTATCGCCGCAGACTCTTTCGAGCGACGACCTCCGTTATGCGTCGGAGCATCTTTTCATCGCGTCGTTTCTCTATGGATTGTTGCGACCTACCGACGTTATCAATCCGTATCGGCTGGAGGGGGCGGTGTCGCTGCCGGTGACGTCGTATGCCTCGTTGTTCGACTATTGGAAGCCGCTGCTCACAGATTGGTTTATCGCTAAGGTTAAAGCCGACGACGGTGTGCTTGTCAATCTGGCGAGCAATGAATTTCGCAAGATGTTCGATTGGAAGCGTGTGGAAAAGAGTCTTACCGTCGTGTCGCCCGATTTCAAAGTCGACGAGGGCGGATGCTTGAAGAATGTCACGATTTATGCCAAGATGTGCCGCGGCGCGATGTCTCGCTATATCATCAAAAACCGCATCGACTGTCCCGAACACCTTGCCGAGTTCAGCTATGAAGGTTTTCATCATGCCGGCGGATACGATTTCATACTTTCAAGCGGAATGTGAGTTAAATTTTGAGCCGGATAAGATTTTTCCGAAAACATTAATCCGTTTTATCCGGAAATAGCCTCGGCACACAGGCGGTAAGTTTCATAGAAATAGCAAATTAAGAGCCTGTTTCGGGGGAAGCAGGCTCTTGCGAAATTCGATTAGAATGTCTGTTAAATGTTACTTGAATGTATTTTTCTGTATTGCCTCTGAATTGGGGGTAATATTGTTTTTCTTTGTGTTTTTGAATGAGAAAGTTCGGAGGGCGTCGGGCGATGTTTCGATTAGGCTGCGTACGATTGCGGGTTGGCCGCTGATTGTCCTTACGTCGTTGGATTCGGCGCTTTCTGCCGCGCCGGTGTATGTCCAGCTCCATTTGCTTTCGACAACGGTCCATGTTCCGGGGTGGAGCAAGATTTGTTTTTCGGCATTTCCTGTGTTGTCGGCGGTGAGGGCTACTCTGTAGAGTGGTGTGTGGTCTTCGGTCGAGGTCAGTTCGCCTTCGTAGATGTCGATTATGGCTGTTTCGTTGGCGTTCATGCCTGATTTTTTGATTATGCCGTAGACGAAGTTGTAGCCGAGTGCTGCCATGATGTAGTTGTTGGTGTATGAGCCGGGTGTGAATTTTGCGTTAGCGAGTTCGGCAGAGCGTTCGTAGAGCAAAGTGCGGTAGCGTTTGTTGGGTCCTGCGCCGGCGTTGGCGGGTTTTTGTCCGAAGTTGGGGTCGCTTTCGACGTAGTCTTCAGCCCAGAAGAGTGATGCTTTGGGCACTTCGAATCCGTCGATTATGTCCATGTCGTTGGGGTTGGGCAGTTGCATGGTGGCGTTTGCCGATGCTGAGCTTGGTGTTGAGAATATGTCGTCGGCTCCGTAGTCGGCGAGGTTGCTGTAGAGCCCGAATTTTTTGTCGGTTAGGTCGAAGTTGACGGTGCCGTTTGTGGAATATATTCCGCCGCCGATTCCGCTCAGGTCGGTGTTGACTACGTCGGCGTTGTTGACGTATTTTGAGTGGTTGGTGTGGAACATCGTTGTGGGCGCTGTGCTGCCTTCTCGCTTGTTTGCTTTGTTGTGGCGTATGAATCCGTTTTTGTAGTTTAGTCCGCAGTTGTAGACGAGCACTCCGCCGCCGAGGTAGGCGTTGTTGTTTTCGACGTTTGTGTTAAAGAGGTTGACGGTGTAGGTGCTCCAACCGTTCAGGTATAATCCACCGCCGACTTCTGCGCGGTTGCCGTTGATGCTACCTCCGGTGAGCGAGAACGAAGAGCCTGTGACGCTTCCGGTGTAGATGCACACGCCGCCGCCGAAACCTCCGGATGTGTTGTTGGAGATGCTTCCGCCGCCGAAGTTGAAGGTTCTTGCGCTTGCGCCGTCGACGTTGTTGGTGAACCACACTCCGCCGCCGTGTGCCGATGCCGAGTTGCTGTTGATTTCGCCGTTGGTCATCGAGAAATTCGAGCCTGAAGCGTAGACTCCGCCGCCCGAGCCGCCGGTGGCATGGTTGTTGTTGATTTTTCCGGAGGTGATGTCGAGTGATGCTTTGTTCGTCATGCTTATGCCTCCGCCATTGCCTTTCGACGTGCAATTTGTGATGGTGGCGTTGTCAAATTGGCATCTCGAGCCGTCTTGTAGATATATGGCACCTCCGGATGTTTTTGCTACGGTTTGGTCGATGTTGATTGTCTTAAAGTCGAAAAACACGTTGCCGCCATATCCGAAAACCGCACCGCCTTTGTCGGCGCTGTCGCTGCCGTTTCCGCTGATTGTTACGTTGTCGAGTTTCAGCGTGCTTGTGCCTTCGGCGAAGATTGCGCCTCCGAAATTATTTGACGTGTTGTTTGTGAATGTACATCCTCCGGCGGCGCCGTTTCTTGCTTCTGCGTCGAAGTTCCAAGCGTGCAAGGCGCCGCCTCCGGACGTGTTGCCGTTATATGTACTTGTTACGTGGTTGCCGGTAAATGTTGCTTGGTCGAGAAATAGTTTTGCATTCCATTTTCCCAAAACCGCTTTTTGAAGGCATATTGCTCCGCCTTGCCAATTGGCTGTGTTGTTTTCGAAAACGCAACCGTTGAGATAGGTGTTGATGGTCATGCCTTCCGGCAGACTGCAAAAGCCTTCGTAGCCGATAATCAGAGCGCCGCCTTGATTGGCGGTGTTGTGGTGGCAATACACGCGGTCGTTAAGCGTTTGTGTAATAGTTCCGTTTGCAACAGGGTCGCCTCCGGAATATCCCCAAATCTGGATTGCGCCGCCGCGGTCGGCTTTGTTGTTGTAGAACTTCGATTGAGCGCCTGTAAACAAGAAGTTGCCTTCGAGTCGTAATGCTCCGGCATCTTTGCCTGTTTCGTTGTCGTAAAACTCGCAGCCGTCAATGGTCAGCAGGGGCATATTGCCGGGGTTGCCGCTGCCGATGGCATTCCAAAGCACGCCTGCGCAGTCGTATTGCGAGTAATTGTTGTGAAATTTCGTATTTTTCAATTCCATATCGCCTGGCCACGACCCGCGGAAGCGAATGATTCCGGCGCTGGTATCGTCGTTGTCGACAGCCTCAGAGCCGTATCTCATCTTTTTGGTGTGCCCGTTCTGTCGAACGTCGTAGATTTCGCAATTCTCAAATAAGATTTTGCACGACGTGCGAGTGTTTTCGCTTCTCTTCCCGGCGTTGCCGTAGGTGGTCAAAACTGATGCATATCCATTCGACATGTTGCGAATGTTCTTGAAAATGCAATTGCGGAACGTTGTTGATTTCTGCGTGTAATATTGCCCGTTGCCTTTCTGGTTATTCGGGTCTATCCAAGGGTTTAACTTTATTACGGCGCAGTCGCCGTCTTCAGTGTTGCAATAGGCTGTGCTTCCTTCCGCATAATCATATCGTTGAAAACTTACGTTCTCGATGGTTACGTATTCGAAGTCGAGTGTTCCTGTCGACTCAATCAATCCCCAACGAGTTCCGTCCCATGCACCGCTGTTGTCAGACGGGTGGTGGGTAAATTGTTGGTTGCTTTGGTTTACCATATAGTTGCGCGTCACTTTGCCGTTTCCGTCGATAATGATTCGCGCTCCGGGCTTGCCATGAATTCTTAAGACGGCATTTTCCCAAACCGAGAACATCACGTTCGACCCGTTGTCGTTGCTCCAAATGAATGACCTTATTGTGATGTCGTGGTCTGTGTCGTTAAAAATCTCAAGCACAGCGGGTTCAGGATTGGCAGAACCCGTGTTTTGGTCTGTAGTACTCGAGCCAACAAATACTCGGTCGGTAATCGTAACATCGCCGGTAAGCCGAAGCGTTGTCGTTTTTCCGCGGTCGACCCTTAATATCTTTTTGTGATTGCCATCTCCGACCCAATTACCGTTACTATCTTTTAGCGGTTGCCATACAGTACCGGGACCGCCGGTGTTAAAGCCTGCGGCGAACGCACTGAAAACAGTTATGACAAATAATGTTGCAAATGCTAATCTATTCATGAGTTTTTTCGTTGTGTAAGTTTTATGTGATATGCGGTATATTTAGTCTTTTTCGATAGAAGTTGTGGTGTAAATCATGGCATAGCCAATCGCACCCCGCGGAGCGTCAGGGTGGAGAACAGCAACCCGAGTGGGTTACTTTATTTGTTAAAATTCGTAAATTGGGGGGGGTAATTTTAGAGCCCGGCATAGCGAAATTGCCGTGGAAACTTGCCGTTCCAAGGCTCATAACGTACCATATGCCAAATAATTGTTCGATAAGGCTTTAAAAGAATTGTTTCGGTGTCAAAACTACTATATAATTCTTATACTTCAAAATATTTGTATAATTTTTAGAAAAATATATGATTATTTTGAGATAATGGTCGAAATTTGCTGAAATGTATAGGGTGCGATCGGGTAGGCGAGGAACGAAGTAGAATCCACAGCGTGTCGAAGATACGCTGTGGATAGTGTGAACCTCCGGCACAGCCACCGCTGCCGTATCTTCGACACGGCAACGGTACATTTTCTGCGCTATGCTGCGGCCGGGCAACTGCTTAGTGTTAATATGTTAACTGCGTTGCTGCTATTCCGCTACGGGAAGTACTTTTTGACTACGTAAGAATTCGGCAATGCGGTCGAGCCAGGTGTAGCTGCCTGTGCCGGGTGACGCTTGGAGTTGGAAGCAGTGATTGCGCAGACACAGCGTGTGCAGGTCGCACTGCACGCCCATACTGCGCATCTTTTCCCACACTTTCACCGAACCCATCGCTGAATAGCCGTCGGCATCGCCGTGGATAAACAGCATCGGCGCGGTGGCGAGGTCGAAGCTGAAGTCGGGCACGATGGTTGCCTCGTCGGCATTTCCTTTTCCGGTGTTTTCGCCGTCAGCGCCGTCGCTGAGCACGTATGCCGGGTAGATGCCGATGCCCCACTGCACGTTGCAGGGCGTGTTGTCGAGGTCGTCGACCGGGTAGTATGATTTGTGCATCGACGAGGTTACGCCCATCAGCGTGAGATGTCCGCCGGCGGAGAAGCCCATAATGCCGATTTTCGAGCCGTCGAGCCCGTATTTTGCCGCCTCCGAGCGCACTATGCGGATGGTGCGCTGCAGGTCTTGCCATGCCGTAACGTGCTTTGCGAGATTCACCGGGCGCGGTGCGCGATAGTTGAGCGTAACAACCGTTATGCCCAGGTCGTTGAGGAATTTGCGCACCGGAGCGACTTCGAAGCCTTCGGGCGACGAGCCCAAGTATGCACCTCCGCTATAGATAATCTGTATGGCGTCGGTCTTTGTCTTTTTCGGGAAATACCAGGTGATGGATGGCTTTGTCTGATGCGTCTGTGCGTCGGGCATTTTGCCCTCCGGCCAGATGTCGGTGGTTACGGTGTCGGCGTGCGATTCGACGTCGGCAAAGCGCTGCTCCAGCGGCACTTCAGCTTCGAGCGGCTTATAGAACTGCATCTGTCGCATAAACTCGATGCCGCGCTCGAGTCCGTAGGCGCCGTGGTCGAGGTTTGCATAGAGGTGTAGTTCGGCGGGAATGTTGCGCCGACGCAGTTCGCGATAGATTTGCGTTGACCCGTTCGGCGAATAAATGTCTATGCCGCCGTGATGCAGCGAAATGGGGCATGTCTTTTCGTCGAATCGGAATATGTCGCTGAGGCGGACGTCTGTGCCATAGCCGTCGCGTGTCGACGGTGTGCCGGCTTCGCTATCGGAAGAGACGTATGCCGGTGCATTCATAATCGCCCAATTGATGTGGCACGGAATGGAGTCGAGTGCGTCGACAGGCTCGTATGCGCGGGTCTGCGAACTCGAAGCGAGCAAGAGTGCAAGATGGGAGCCCGCCGACATCGATATCGTGCCGATTTTTTCGGGGTCGAAGCCGCGTTTTTTCGCCTCGCTGCGCACCATTCGCACTGCGCGCTGAGCGTCTTCCCACGCCGTTTGATAGATGGGAACCTTCGTCGGGCGCGGCGTGCGATAGACGAACTTCACGCATCGGATGCCTTCGCGCGTTAGGCGTTCGTACCACAAGTTGATGAGGTTCATGTCGCAGCATGTGCTGTAAGCGCCGCCGGAAATCAGAATCATACACGCATCCGTGCGGACTGCTTTGTCGGGAGCCGGCAACCACTCGATGTAAGCCACGCGGTGTCGGTCGGGGTCGAAGTCGGGTCGGTTTGCCTCGTCGAGCATTGCGGCAATCTGATGCGGCTCGCTGTGGGGCATCTTACCCTTCGGCCAAACTTGTTCGACGTCGTTAGCCCAAGCGTACATCGCTCCCGCCAACATTGCTACACACATTGCGCTGCGCAGGACCTTTCTTGCTGAGCAGGCAAATTTCAGAACTTTCATAATATGATTTTTTGGTTAAATATACTACTTAAATTTTGCTATAACAATTACAGCGTAAAGATACAACATTTTTCGGCGAAAAGCAAATAGGAGGTAAGAGGTAAGAGGTAAGAGGTAAGAGGTAAGAGGTAAGAGGTAAGAGGTA
>JBJEDP010000098.1:0-7784 GCA_051872175.1 Candidatus Limisoma sp. | reverse complement strand
AATGTCGCGTCGCTTTTCGTCGAGATGTATCAGTTTCTTTTTTTTGATGGCAAAAGTTGGCTCGTTTTTATAGGTGTTGTCTATGTTGCGTTTCAAGTCGATGACATTTCTCAATGTGGTCAACGCAATTTTACGCAGCATCCGCTTCACATCACGCAGGTAGCCGTATTTTCTGTTGCGGTTGTTCTCAGTGAGGTAATAGTCGATTGCTTCGTTTAGTGAATTAATGCTCTCTTTCACGCTCGCCACGTTAATTTCATCGTTAACCTCAAGCACCTCTTCGAAGAAGGACATATAGACGTCCTCTAACTCTATAAAGTCATTATTTTCGCGGATGATACCATATCGGCGCAAAAACTCCAAGCTTTCATCCTTTTTACCGGCTAATTCACGAGCAAGCTCATAGCGAAACGATAGCCGTTTTCTATCTTGAAAGAGCGCATGAAGAAGTTTGCGCTCCCTGTCGAGGGCACGTATCAATTCGTCGAGCGAACGAAAATGAGATAAAGCATCCATCACGTGTAGATTAGTTTTAAACTTACTTTCCGATACAGAAGCGGCTGAAGATTGTACCGAGGATTTGGTCGGTGGTTATTTCGCCGGTGATTGAGGATAGGTGGTGGATTGTTTCGCGGATGTCTTGTGCTACGAAATCGCCTGAGATGCCAGAACGTAAGCCGTTGATGGCGCGCTCGATTGATTGTGCGGCAAGGGTGAGGGCTTCGTAATGGCGTGCGTTGGTGATGACTATGTCGGATTGTGCATAGTCGCCTTGTGCTGTGTCGGCGATAAGTTTCTCTAATTGCTCGATGTTGATGGAGTTTTTCGCTGATATGTGTGCTATTTCCGCCTGTGGGGCGAGTTGGCGAATCCGGGTTTGGATTGCTTCGAGTCGGTCGGCATCGGCAATGTCGATTTTGTTGATTGCTGCAATGATTTTTTTGTCGGCGGAACGTGGCAATATTTGTTCTGCAAGTGCATCGATTTGCTCGATTGGCGCTGATGTGTCGATTAGCCAAATGATGATTTGTGCTTGGTTGATTTTTTGGAATGCTCGTTCGATGCCGAGATTTTCGATGGCGTCGGTTGTTTGTCGAATTCCGGCTGTATCGATGAATCGGAAGAGTATTCCGTCGATTGTAATTGTTCCGTCGATTGTGTCGCGTGTGGTGCCGCGGATGTCGCTTACGAGTGCGCGGTCGTCGCGGAGCAGGCGGTTGAGTAGGGTTGATTTGCCTGTGTTGGTTTCGCCGACGATGGCGACGGGGAAGCCGTTTTTGATTGCATCACCTGTTTTAAATGATGATGCAAGGCGTGTCAGTGTGTCGTGTATGTGTGTTGCGTCGTCGGTGAGTTTTGCGCGGTCGGCAAATTCGACTTCTTCTTCGGAGAAGTCGAGTTCGAGTTCCAGTAGTGCACAAAATTCGAGGAGTGTATCGCGAAGTGATTGTATCATTTTGCAGAAGTCGCCTCTCATTTGGCTGATGGCAATCTTGTGTGCGGCTTTCGACGACGATGCGATGACGTCGGCAATGGCTTCGGCTTGCGAAAGGTCGATTTTGCCGTTCATGAATGCTCGTCGTGTAAATTCTCCGCCTGTTGCAGCTCGGCAGCCGCAAGCGATGAGTGTTGCCACGATTTGTTGTTGTATCCACACAGAGCCGTGGCATGATATTTCGATGACGTCTTCGCCGGTGAAGGTGTGAGGCGCACGGAAGATTGTGGCAACTACTTGGTCGAGCGGTCGTTGGTCGGTGTCGACGATTGTGCCGAGATGTGCTGTGTGTGATTTTGCGGTTGCAAGGTCGACGCCGTGCCATGCTTTGCTGACGATTGGTATGGTGTTGCTACCGCTAACGCGAACAACGGCGATTCCGCCGATGCCGGGAGGGGTTGATATTGCGCAGATTGTATCGTCGAGGGCTCTTAGTTGTTCCATTGTTTGTAGTTGCTGGATTGTTCTATTTCTGTTTCGATGTCGTCGGGTAGTGCGCTAAAGAAGTCGTATCCTGTTTCTTGTTCGATATAGTCGATAGAAACTGCTTGTTTTTCAACGACTTTCTGTCCGCCGGCATTGTTGTAAACAAATCCGATTGCGCGAATCGGGTTGGCGTATGGGGCAAGTATAGCTTTGAAGAATCGGTCGGGAACAGCGACGTCGCCGCCAATTCGTTTCATGTTGGCGGAGAGTATGGGTCCGGTGACGACGACGAGAGCGCTGTCGCGAACCGCCCAATCGCGAATTTTCTCTTCGAGGCGTTTCCATCCTCCGCTGTTAAGCGAGTGCTCTTGTGGGCATATGTTTGTCATAAAAAACGAATGATGCATGGCGTCGTAGTCCCATTTCATATCGGCGGCGGGAGTCATGTGCCCGCGGTCGTAGCCGGAACGTGTGTAGTCGGACGGGTAGGGGCATCCTTCAACTTTTTCGTCGCGGTCGAACGATTTTGCGCGCGATTCGTTGCCTTCTACTTCTTTCGCCGTGAGCTCGTAGACGGTATAGTTGGGAATGTGGTATTGTTTGTTGAACGAAACGTAGAATCCAGTGTATTCTATCAGCTGTTCCTGGCGATTCATAGGTAGGGTGACGTCGAAATATTTTTGTACGTCAAGCTCGACCGTTTGCGCTTTATTTGCTGATTGGGCTACGTAGTATTGTGCGGCATAGTATAGACCGAGTACGATTGCTACGGTTATAAGTCCTATGCTGAATATTTTTCCGAGCGACCAATTGGTTTTGCGTCGGCTTTTGCTTGTTCGACGTGATGTCTTTCGTTTTGCCATAATTGTCTAAAGTTTTTCGCCAATATAGATTGTACAAACGCCGAATGTGAGAGGGTAGTGTCTGCAGTTTTTGAATCCGGCATTTTGCATTATTTGCAGCATTTGTTTGCCTTGAGGCACTGCTGCGATGCTTTCGGGAAGGTATGAATATGCACGACGGTCGCGCGACACGAGTCGTCCAATCGTGGGAATTATGCCCCGCGTGTAGACTTTGTAAAGCGCCAATGCAATTGGGTTGACAGGTGTGGATAGTTCGATAATGCATACCGAAGCGCCTTTTGCCGCCACTCGATACATTTCTTGGTAGCCTTTGTCGAGGTGCTCGAAATTGCGTACGCCGTAGGCTACGGTAATGGCGTCGAACGTGTTGTCGGCATATTTCTGGTCGAGGCAGTTGCCTGTCTCGAAAGTAATATTGTTAATTCCTTTTTTTGCGGATTTTTGGCGCGCAATCGAAAGCATACCTTCCGACAAGTCGATTGCGTTGATTTTTCGAGGCTTCAGTTTTTTCGATAGAAGGAAGGCGAGGTCGCCGGTGCCTGTTGCAACGTCGAGGATTGTGTCGACGGGCTTCCCTTTAAGTTTTCCGACAGCGATGCGACGCCAAATTTTGTCGATGCCGAATGTCATTGCACGGTTCATAAAGTCGTAAGCCGGAGCAATGCTGTCGAACATTTCTTGCACTTGTTGTGTTTTCGACTCATCGGAGCCGTATGGGGTAACTTTTTCAGCCTTATATTCCATCGATTGTTTTTGAAACGTTGTTTTTAGAATGCGACACATGAGGATTGAGTTCATCCTCACGTGTCGCAGAGATTTTGTTGATTATGCTTCTAAAGAAGATAGGTAGTCGGTCACGTTTTTGCGAATACGTTCGGCGATGTCGGAGCTGTTGTCGGGCTGGAATTTGTTGCCTGTAATGTGCTCATACAGTTCGATATAGCGAGCAGAAACGGTATTGCAATATTCGTCGGTCATTTCGGGAACAGTTTGTCCGGCTTTGCCCATGAAGTTATGGTCAATGAGCCATTGACGAACGAATTCTTTCGAAAGTTGACGTTGCGGTTGTCCGGCTTCGAAGCGCTCTTGGTAGCCGTCGGCATAGAAGTATCGCGACGAGTCGGGGGTGTGGATTTCGTCGATAAGAATCACTTTGCCGTCACGTTTGCCGAACTCATATTTAGTGTCGACGAGAATGAGACCTTTTTCAGCAGCGATTAGGCTACCGCGCTCAAAGAGTGCTCTTGTGTAGCGTTCCATCGTCTCGTAGTCGTCGCGGTCGACGATTCCTTGGGCGATGATTTCTTCTTTAGAAATGTTTTGGTCGTGACCTTCGTCGGCTTTAGTTGTCGGTGTGATAATCGGCTCGGGGAATTTCTGATTTTCGCGCATACCGTCGGGCAGAGCAACACCACATATCGAGCGGCATCCGTTTTGGTAGTCGCGCCAAGCGCTACCTGTCAGATATCCGCGAATAATCATTTCCACGCGAAAACCTTCACATTTTAGTCCAACGGTAACCATTGGGTCGGGAGTGGCAAGTTTCCAGTTTGGGACGATGTCGGCAGTTGCATCGAGGAAGGTTGATGCAATTTGATTAAGGACTTGCCCTTTGTAAGGGATTCCTTTAGGGAGGATAACATCAAAGGCGGAGATTCTATCGGTAGCGACCATTACCATCAGGTCGTCGTTAATGTTGTAGACATCTCTAACTTTGCCGTGATAAACGCTTTTTTGACCCGGAAAATTGAAATCCGTTTTAACTAAAGTTGCCATAATGCTTATATTGGTTTTTTGTCATTAATTGTAGTGTTCGCCTCTTTTTTAGCTTCGTCGTATTTCTCGTAAGCGTCAACGATGCGTTGCACGAGGTGATGCCGAACGATGTCGGTCTTGTCGAATTGAACGCAACTGATTCCTTTCACATCTTTAAGGACGCGAAGAGCATGGACGAGTCCCGACTGTGTTGAGTGGGGCAAGTCGATTTGGGTTATGTCGCCTGTAACAATCATCTTGGCATTCATTCCCAGACGGGTGAGAAACATCTTAATCTGATGAGTTGTAGTGTTTTGGGCTTCGTCGAGAATGATTACGGCATCGCTAAGCGTGCGTCCGCGCATAAAAGCCAAAGGTGCTATTTGAATTACGTTGGTTTCCATATACTCCTTCAGCTTGTTTTGTGGAATCATATCTTCCAAGGCGTCATAGAGCGGTTGGAGATACGGGTCGATTTTGTCTTTCATATCGCCCGGAAGGAAACCGAGTTTTTCGCCGGCTTCAACTGCGGGACGCGATAGAATAATGCGACGCACTTCGCGATTCTTCAGCGCTTTAACAGCGAGTGCGATTGCTACATAGGTTTTTCCCGTTCCGGCAGGTCCGAGTGCAAAAGTCAAATCGGATTCGTTAAAAGCCTTGACGAGTCGTTGTTGGTTTGCCGAACGACCTTGAATCGGTTTGCCGTTTACACCGAAAATAATCACATCGTCCATTTTAAGTTCCTTAGGCGGACGACCTTTGATGACGTCGATGATGGTTTCTTCGGTGAGTTTGTTGTATTTAACGCAATAGTCGACGAGTTCGTTGATTTTGGCTTCAAATTCGGCAGTTTCGTTGTCGTCGCCGAGCACTTTTATGAGTGTTCCGCGTGCGGCAATGCGTAGCTTCGGGAATAGATTCCGAATCAACTGCATATTTGAGTTGTTTACGCCATAAAAAGTTACGGGGTCAACACTATCGATTACGACTAATCGTTCTATCATGTCTGTTCTACAATTATAACTATTATTTCAACTTTTCAATAACTTCGTCGATAGTTAGCGGCTGTTGAGTGCCGAGATTCATGTTTTTTAGCATAATTGTGCCGTTGGCAAGCTCGGTTTCGCCGATGATTGCAACGAAGGGGATACCATTGTCGTTGGCATAACCCATTTGTTTTTTCATTTTCGACGATTCGGGGAAAATTTCTGAAGAGATACCTACTGCACGAAGCTTCTTGATGTATTTCAACGATGCTGTTGCTTCTGCTTCGCCGAAGTTTACGAAGAGTACTTTCGTTGTTGCACGCGTGGCTTCGGGATAGAGGTCGAGCTGGTTGAGCACGTCGTAGATGCGGTCGGCTCCAAACGAGATGCCTACGCCTGAGACGTTGTCGAGACCGAACACGCCGGTAAGGTTGTCGTAGCGACCGCCGCCGGTAATGCTGCCTATTTCAACATCGAGGGCTTTGACTTCGATGATTGTTCCAGTGTAGTAGTTAAGTCCGCGAGCGAGCGACGGGTCGAGGTCAATGGTTGCTTGTACGCCGATTTCGTTGGTCTTGTTCATCACAAAACGCAATTCTTCGACGCCTTTCATACCTACTTCCGAATCGGTGAGTAGGGTTGCCAGGCTGTTTAGCTTGTCTTCGTTGGTCCCCGAAAGGGTAAGCACGGGTTGCAGTTGGTCGACTGCTTTTTGGCTAATGCCTTTGTCGAGCAGTTCGGCATTGACGTTGTCGATGCCGATTTTGTCAATCTTGTCGATTGCAACGGTAATGTCGACAATCTTGTCGGGCTCGCCGATTGTTTCGGCAATACCGCTAAGCACCTTGCGGTTGTTCAACTTGATGGCGATGTTTATGCCAAAACGGCAGAACACTTCGTCGATGATTTGCAACAGGTCGATCTCGTTAAGCAGCGAATCGGTGCCGATAACGTCGGCATCGCATTGATAGAACTCGCGATAGCGGCCGCGTTGTGGACGGTCGGCGCGCCATACGGGTTGTATCTGGAAGCGCTTGAACGGGAATTTTATCTCGTTCTGGTGTTGAACGACGAATCGTGCAAACGGCACGGTAAGGTCGTAGCGAAGACCTTTTTCGGCAATTGAGCGCATAAGTTTTGTGCTGTTGCGCTCTGCCAGTTGCTCGTCGTTGACGTTGCTTAGGAAGTCGCCGGAATTGAGAATCTTGAAAAGCAGTTTATCGCCTTCGTCGCCGTATTTGCCCATCAAGGTCGACAGATTCTCCATCGCCGGAGTCTCTATTTGATGAAAGCCGTGAAGGTTAAATACGCTCTTGATTGTATCGAATATGTAGTTGCGTTTCGACATCTCTATGGGAGAGAAGTCGCGCGTACCTTTCGGAATTGACGGTTTTTGTGCCATGTAGTTCTTTTCGTTTTTAAATTTGCTACAAAGGTACACAAAAAATCATTATTTGCAGCTATCTCAAGTCAATTAGTCACGTCGACCCATAAAAATCATTACGTAATAAATTAATGTTGCAAGGCTCGAAAGTGCGGCAACGACATAAGTGTAGGCGGCAGACTTCAATGCGTCTTGAGCGAAATAAGTGTTCTGACCGCGAGTAATTCCGGTGTTGTTTAGCCAAGCAATGGCGCGTCGGCTTGCATTGATTTCTACGGGTAAAGTGACAAACGAGAATAGGGTAGTCAGTGCAAACAAGATGATGCCCAAGAGCATTACGGCAGGGAATATGGTTATTGTGAGAATGCCCGCCAAAAGAATCCATGGCATGATTTGCGACGAAAGCGAAACGGCAGGCACGAGTGCCGATCGGAGTTGGAGCATGCTGTAGCGCGTTGCGTGTTGTAGGGCATGTCCGCATTCGTGAGCAGCAACGGCTGCCGATGCCACACTATTGCCGTAGTACACCTCGCGGCTGAGATTGACCGTATGTGTTGACGGGTTGTAGTGGTCGGTAAGTGTGCCTGATATTTGAGTCACTTTTACATCGTTGATGCCGTGTTCGCGGAGCATACGCTCTGCTACTTCTGCTCCGGTCAAGCCGCTGTCTGTGGTAATACGCGAATATTTCTTAAACTTGCTGTTGAGCGATGCTTGAACAACGTAACTGGCAATTGCTATACCAATAAATAATATAAAATACATAGTTCTTTCTGTTTTTAGTTTCGTGAAGAAATTTACAAATAGTATGCCAAATTTTGAAAAACGGATAAAAAGTAATACTTTTGAGTGGTAAATAATGATTATTAAAC
>JBJEDP010000097.1:0-7807 GCA_051872175.1 Candidatus Limisoma sp. | reverse complement strand
ATAATTTTTCGTATCGTTTATTGTCTATAATATCTAACCGTTTCACACACAACTTTGCGAGAATCGTTTAATTGCTGCAAATGTACACACATTATTTCACACAAGCAACAAAATCAAACAAATTCTCAGAAAATAAGCAAAATATGACACTAAAAATAAGTTTTCAGTGAAAAATTGTGTAAAAATCAAATAAAACAAGGTGTGTAAGCTCTATTGAAAGAGAACACACCTTATTTATAGAGTCTGTTATCTCAAGTCGACAGCAAACGAACCTGTTGCATTAGCAACAACAATCGTGGTAATAGCCATATTTGAGTTGCCGGCAAGCGTACTTGCACCGCAGAGAGCGTTGCAGAAGTCGACAACCGCAGGCACGTCACGATAGAACACTTTCGAGTTGTTGTCGGTAGTGCCACCATAGGTAATATTAACAGCATTGTCGCCTTCGACCGCGATGTTGAAGTAGTATTTGAGTGTGTAGCTCTTAGTCTTGATAGTCAACAGGTTGGGACAACCTTCAACAGTGGCTTTGCTATCGTAAGAGAACTCAACATACTGCAACGGGCTCGACTTTTTGTAAGCCACGATGCCGTCGACAAGGGCTTGATAAGCGGTAGCCCATGAGCCTTCAACAGCATTTTTATCGATACGCCAAGTATACGAAGTTGCCGTGAACATATCTGCAGGAGTGAAACTGTAGAATCGACCTGTTTCGCCTTCGTCGGAGCAAACGAGTGTACCATCTTCCGCCACGTCGAAATTCTGAACGCTTATCTCGCCATCAATTCCCTCAAAGGGAGTGATGAAATGGAGTTTGCCGTCGTAAGTCAGGATGAACGACTTGGTGAGGGTTTCAGTGATTGCGTCACCGCCTTCGGGAACGAACGACATAACGCCGCTCGTCATATCTTGTACGGTATAGCGTTTCGTCGCTGTTTCGAGCCAGATGGTCTTAACTTTCGAGTTGAAGTATTTTGCTTGGTTAGCCTCTACTTGTGCGAAATAGTCTTCCCAAGCGAGGTCGGCAGGCAACTTGCGGAGATAAATGCTGATGCCATACTTTTTACCTTTCAGTAAAATTTGGTCGGCTGTAGCCTCATGTACAACGAACTCGTAGTCGCCTTCGTGACCATAACCTGTTTCATCGCTGCTGCCGGTCGACGGGATGTCGTTGGGGTCGGCAAAGATGTGGAACAGTTTGTTGTAGGTGTTGAATGTAAGCACGGGACCGTTGTCGGCTATCATTTCGAAAAGGCTTGTCTCTTCTGCATATTTGTTTGCCGAAGAGAATTGGTTTTTGGCAGCGAACTTCACCGAGCCGTCTTCGTTGAACTTACAAAGAATGTTGTAACCCTGCTCATCGCCGTTGGCGAAATAGAGCATCTCCCAGCCGTTTTCGGCGCTGCAGAGTGCTTCACGATAGTCGGTCATAGCCTGCTCGATGCGCACAGCCGCCGATTGGTCGAAGAGGTCGTCTACTTCGTTCTTACACGAAGGGAGCACGGAGAGGCTCGCGGCAACGGTTGCTACAAAAAATATCTTGTTATTCATTGCTATTCCTTATTTATTTGATGTTGTAAATCTCTTGGAGCAATTGCTCGGTAAACTCGGTATTGACGTTCTTTTGACGCTTCTGGACTTCTGCGCGGAGGGCATCGAGGTCGGCATTCCAAGCCGACTTGAACCAGTTGCGGCAAATGTTGACTTTCTGGTTGAGGATGTTGACGCCGTCGACGCCGTCCTTATCAGCAACGGGATAAACGATGATGGGTTTGCCGCTGCTGTCGCGCTTGTTCTTGAGGGTGTACGATTTTGTGCCGTCTTCGTTGACAGTAATGTTGAGGTCGCTGTCGTCGATAGCACGGTTGTCGTAAGCATCGATGGGCAACGTAAGTTTGCGGTTTTCGTCGCTCACTTCGTTGTTTTCGTAATAGAACCAGCAGGAGTAAATCGGGTGAAGAGCGTCGGGGTCTTCAACTTCCCAGCCGCGTTGTGCCAACTCGTAGAGGTGAGCGAGTTGCTCGTCGGTCTTGACGATGTAGTTGGCGATGGTCTCTGCGAAGTCTTCGCGAGTTTCGCTACTGCCGTAGGTCGAGAAGAAGCCGAGCGAAGCAACGACGCCTTCGTTGCGGTCTTGCCAGTTGCTCGAGTCGTAGTGACCGGTGCTGAGCAGGTTGAACTCGGTAGGATAACTCTTCGTTTGGTGAAGGATGTGCGAGAACTCGTGGTGCATGGTTTTGAAATACATCTCGTTCAAATTGTCCATATCATCCAAGTCCATATCGTTAACGCGGAAGAGCGTAACCTTGATACCGCCTTCAGCCAGACCGAGAATCATCGTACCGCTGGTGGGGTTGAACGCCGGCGAGCCGATAAGGTGAATGATACGCGGACCGTACATTTTCAAGAATTCGGGGTCGACGATATCATTGTAGGGCTCGAACCAGAGATACTTGACGAGCACGGCGAGTCGCTCGGAGTTTTCGAGCGTCGAAGGCACGAGGTTGTAGTTCATGTCGGCGCCTACGTCTTCCATCTTGTAGCGGAACTCAAGGTTGTACGGGTCGAGGTAGTTTTGCTTCAACCACGTATCGAACTGATAAGTGTACGAGTCTTTGTCGATTTCGTCCGGCACTTCGGGGAAGATAGTCGGACCGAGTTCGTCTTCGGAGCAGGAAGCCAACGAGAGGCATACTACTGCCGAAACTGCAAATATTTTAAAGAATTTATTAGCCTTCATAATTAATCAACTTTTTTGTAATAACCTTTAGCAACAACAGCTTCATCAGACGGAGGCGTGGTCAGACGCTCGTTAGGTTCCATACCGGCAGCGAGAACTTCGGCAGGGATTTGGATAGCCTTGCGGGGGTCGAGCATGGTAAGGTTTTCGACACGGTCGACGCCGATAATGTGAGTAATCTCCAAGCCGAGGCGCTTGATGTCGAACCAACGCATACCGTTGTGGATGTTTTCGATGCGGCGGAAGTGGAGCACGCATTGCAGGTAAGGCTCGATGGCGGGAGTAACTGAGTAGCCGCTACCGGGGAATACCTCATCGATGTGGATAGGCTTAACGATTCCGAAGCCGTCTTTGTCGGTTGCGTAGAATGCCTCGATGCACTCGCGAGTGAGAGGAATCGTACGGTCGTCGGTCGACGAGTTTTTCTTGTGAGCCTCATCCCACACTTTCAGGTCGGCAACGCAGCCGTCGATGTCGTTGAGGAAGAGTTTCGCTTCGGCGCGGCAGAGAAGAGTCTCTTCGCCGGTAAACTCGGGGCGAACGATGTGAGCATAGCCGATGCCGGCAACTTTGTCGGTATATTCGAAGAACTCAGCCACGGCAGCACCGAAAATAGTGCCGTATTCCTGTTTTCCGTTGACGAACGACATAGCAAGGAAGCAGGGGTTGAGCGAGAACGTCTCGTTGGTAGCCGACGAAGAGTAGCGGCACTTTTCCCACGTCGGGCCGGGGCCTTGGATGGTTGCGCGTTTAGCCTCGCGGTTGCAAGCGTAACGGCATCCGCTGAGATAGTGACGAGCAATCGCCGAATAGGTCGGGAAGAGCATGAGGTTGCGTTGCTGAGTCATGTCGGTGTAGTAGCGACCGAAGTCGGATAGATAGTAGAGGTTGGTCTGCGACCAAATCTGCGACATATAGCCGGAGGGGTCCATACCGGCACCGCCGAACACTTGGTCGGCATGCTCCACGCATTTCTCATACTGACGAGTGAACAAGTAGAAGCGAGCGGCGAACGCGTGCGCTGCAGCCTTGTTGAAGTGATATTTCGGAATTTCGTATAGAGCGTCGTTAATCAAGGGAAGTCCTTCGGTGAGGTCTTTCTCGATGTTAGCATAGAGGTCGGCGAGATTGCCGCGGTCGTAGTGAACGAGCACGGTAGTTTCGGGTTCGGTGACGTAAGGCACGCCGAGATATTGCTTGCTCAGTTCGGGACCGCGATACGGCATACAGAAAACGTTAGCGAGCACGAAATAGTGGAAAGCACGACTTACGAGGGCTTCGCCTTTGATAGCCGACACTTCGTCGCCGCGGCCTTCTTCTTCGAGTTTAGCCACGCCTTCGAGAACGGCGTTACAGGTTGCGATTGCGTGGTAGCAGCCTTCCCAGATTCCCGACGGAGAGTCGGAATCGGTGTCGCTGACAACGGGTTCCCAAGCGAAAGCTTCGTCGTCTTCGCGACCATAAGCCGGAAGGTTGTAACGCACGCCGGTCGACGATGTCGAGTTGTTGTCAACCATATTGTCGGTCATCAGTTCGGTAACGAGACCGTAGTTGGATTGCGTATAGCCGCTAACCATAAGCAAGCGGAGCTTTTCCGGCGAGTTGAGTTCGACACGCGTATCGGGCACCTTGTCGAGGAAGTCGCTGCAGGAGCTGAGGCTGACCGATGCCAATGCCGCTATAATTGCTATATATTTAAGTTTCATAATTTATCTGCGTTTAAACTGTTAAAGACCTAATCTCAAAGTGAAAGTAAACTGCTTAGGCATCGGTGTAGCCACACCACCCGAGTTGAAGAATTCGGGGTCTTGACCGTTGAGTTTCTTGTCGGCATAGAGCAAGCAGAGGTTGGTTGCTTGCACCTTGATAGAAGCACTCTTGAAGCGAATCTTGTCGAGGAACGATTTGGGCACGTCGTAGGTCAACGAAACCTCTTTGAGGCGGATAAATCCACCGTCGGCGATACGCGCTGTCGAGTAGTTGTAAGCGTTGTAAGCATAGCCGAGCGTGTAGTCGTTGTATGCCTGACGGCGTGATGCGATTGCCGGGATGTTGGTGATAAGTTCGTCGCCGGGCTTAACCCAACGGTTTTTAAATTCTTTAGGCATAGCCGAAAGGTCGCTGTACGACGATGAGAACACCGGGTCGAGACGAAGTTTGTTGCCGAACGAGTATGTCATAAAGATGTTTGCCTTCCAGTTTTTCCAACGGAGTGTGTTACCGAAACCGCCGGTGTAGATAGGATCGACGGGACCTTCATACTTGAGGAAGTCGAGGTTTTCGAAGTCTTGGAAGTTGATGTCGGTAGTTGTCACTTCGCCCTTTTCGTTGATGATTTGGGGGATACCTTCGTCGTTAAGGCCAACGAACGGGATTGAGAAGATGGCACGTACGGGATATCCTTCCAAGGGGAATCCTGTGCCTTGCACGAGGTCGATAACGCGGCTGCGCGATTCGAGGTCGGTAATTTCGTTCTTGGCGTACGAGAACGTAAGGTCGGTGCCCCAAGAGAAGTCTTTGGTTTCGATGTTACGAGTCGACACTGTAAATTCGACACCGTGCGAAGCCATCGAAGCCACGTTGGCATACTTGCTGGTCACACCGCCGACACCTTCAGTATAGATACGTCCGATAAGGTCGTAGTTGTTACGCGTATACCAGTCGAACACGACGTTGATGCGGTTGTCGACGAAACCGAGGTCGACACCGAGGTCGAACTCGTGTTTTTTCTCGTAGGTAAGTTCGCTGTTAGCCAATTCTTCGAGATATAGTCCGAGTTCGTTGGCATCGGCAACGGGGCGCCAAGGTCTGGTTGAGTTGTAGATAGCCAAAGCGTTCGACACGTAGCTGGGGCCGCTCTCACCGGTAAGTGAGTAAGAAGCACGGAGCTTGGCGTGCGACACTACTGGATTTTCGAACCACGACTCTTCGCTGGCGTTCCATGCACCCGACACGTTCCAGGTAGGCAACCAACGTGATTGTTTGGAGCGACCGAGTTTGTTAGAACCTTCGTAACGGATAGTACCGTTGATGATGTATTTGTTGCGGAGCGCGTAGTTGGCTGTTGCGAAGAATGCGGCGTTGCGACGATATGTCCACACATCGCTATAGTATGAGCCGTTTTCTTCGACCATCTGCTTGAACAGATGCCAATCGACGAAGGGGATGTTACCGTTTTCGTAGCAGATACCCCAAGCGGTGTAAGCCTCTGAGTGGCGGTCAATAGAGCTCATTTCGGTTCCGGCGAGGACGTTCAACACGTGGATGTCTTTGAAATCCTTAACATATTGAACGGTGCCGCGGAAGTCGTATTGCGACAACGAGTAAACGTCGTGATATAGGATACCGCCCTTGGGGAGTACCGAGATAGGCAACGAGTTGGGGTCGTCGGGGTCGGTATAGAGGTACGGGTTGGCTGCGCGAATGGTAGCATTTTCGGGGTCGATACCTGCGCGGTATGCGTTAGCCTGGTTGCTATTGTCCTTAACGTAGTGGTTTTGCGTCGATGAGTTGTAGCGGAATGCGCCGATGGCGTTGAATTCGAGTCCGCGAATCGGACGCCAGTTGATTTCACCTTGGAACTTGAGGTCGACGATGTTGAGGTCGATATAGTTGTTATTGAGCTCATCGAAGATGTTAAACGACGCATAGTTACGAGTAAGCGTTGCGTTCGGGTCGGTAGTACGCGACGTGTTGAGGGCGTAGCTGTATGGGTTGATGTCGAAGCCGCGCTTAACCTCACCGCTTACGACGTCGACGTCTTGGCTCAACGTGCCGGGCGCTTTTTGCTTACGATAGCTGTCGCTGGTAAGAATCTTGACGCGCAAGGTCTTCGACAGGTCGTAGGATGCGTTGGCATTGAACGTGTAGCGTTGCACCTCGCTCTGCTTCGACCATCCCGGGTCTTGCATCACAGAGAGTGATGTATAGAATTTACCTTTTTCGGTACCACCGCTGATGCTGATGGCATGGTTCTGCTGCAATGCGTTGGAGAAGAGCAGGTCGAACCAGTCGGTGTTGCGGAACTCAGCCTCGCGCAGATATGCGTTTTTCGCTGCTTCGGTGTTGGCGAGTCCGAACTTGCCGGAGGTTGAATTATATTGGTCGATGAGTTTGTACATCGTACCGTAGATACCCGAACTTGAAGAGTTGGCGATTGAAGCGAACTCCAGCCAACCTTTTTGCTCCATTTCTTTGTAGATACCCATCTGCTCTTGCGAGTTACAGATGTTGAAGTTGCTGTAGTTAGGTTTGAGACGAGTTGTAAACTCACCGGTATAGTTGATGCTTGTCGAGCCGGACTTACCTTGCTTGGTTGTTACGACGATGACACCTGCCATCGCGCGCGCACCATATATAGAGGTAGCCGAACCGTCCTTAAGAATTTGGAAGCTTTCGATGTCGTCGGCGTTCAATCCGGCAATTGCCGAAGAAATCAGCGTAACGGCGTCGCCCGACGAGAGTTCGTCGGCTGACACTTCCACATTATCTTCGAGAATCACACCATCGACAACCCACAGAGGCTTCGACGTACCGTAGATTGACGTAGCACCACGCACGCGAATCTTCGGCGCCGTACCGAACGTACCCGACACGTTTTGCACCGACACGCCGGCTGCCTTACCCTCGAGCGAGCGGCTGATGTCTGCCAC
The DNA here is from genome assembly GCA_051872175.1 of Candidatus Limisoma sp. Taxonomy (GTDB): domain Bacteria; phylum Bacteroidota; class Bacteroidia; order Bacteroidales; family Muribaculaceae; genus Limisoma. The sequence continues at coordinate 415 of JBJEDP010000097.1, read as the reverse complement.
ACCGTCGAGCTTCGCCTCCGAAGCGTTAATCTGTGTGGTCGCACCGGTAAACATACGTTTGTCCATCTTCTGCATACCGGTCACAACGACCTCTTGCAGCTGTTGCGAACTACTCTCGAGCGAAATCTTCATGTTAGCACTCGCCTTTACTTCTTTTGTCGTCATTCCGACATAAGAAACAATAAGAACGGATTTTGATGAGGGGACTGAAAGAGAGAACTTACCGTCGAGGTCTGTTGCAGTACCTATCGCAGGGCTCCCCTTAACTTTGATGGTCGCACCGATTACCGGCTCGCCATCATCGGCTTGAACGACTACTCCACTTACCTTCATCTGTGCATGAGCAGGAATCGCGAGAATAGCCATAGCCAACAGAATGACAAAATTCTTAAGTCTCATAAATACTTTTAATCTG
>JBJEDP010000096.1:0-7812 GCA_051872175.1 Candidatus Limisoma sp. | reverse complement strand
ATAGAATTATAGAGCGCGTTCTAATTATTTATCGTGGACGAGCGTTTAATATTGTAATTGATATTTAAAATTCTACAAACCGGCGGGAAATACTAACAAAATGTTACGCGAAACACTAAAATTAACAAAAATGTTAAGTTGCTGTGGCATTTTTGTTGTCGACTCCGAAAAAAATGAGTAACTTTGCTGTCGTTCGAAATCGCTTGGATGCGAATCGATGACGCTGTTTGGAAATAAATGATAAATAATACAAGTATGTCAAAAGTAACTAAGGAGATGGCTTTGGACTACCACAAGAATGGACGTCCGGGCAAGATTGAAACAATTCCCACAAAACCTTATTCGTCGCAAAACGATTTGTCGTTAGCATATTCGCCGGGCGTTGCATACCCGTGCTTGGAGATTGAAAAGACTCCGCAAGATGCTTACGAATATACCAACAAGGGCAACCTCGTTGCTGTGGTTTCCAACGGTACGGCAGTGCTGGGACTCGGCAACATCGGCGCGCAAGCCGGCAAGCCGGTGATGGAAGGTAAGGCGCTGCTCTTTAAGATTTTTGCCGGACTCGATTGCTTCGACATCGAGGTCGACGAGAAAGACCCGAAGAAGTTTGTCGAGATTGTAAAAGCCATTTCGCCGACGTTTGGCGGTATCAACTTGGAAGACATCAAGGCTCCCGAGTGTTTCGAAATCGAAACGATGCTCAAAGAGCAATGCGACATACCGGTGATGCACGACGACCAGCACGGTACGGCGATTATCTCCGGTGCCGGACTTATTAACGCTCTTGAGATTCAAGGCAAAAACATCGAAGACGTTCGCCTCGTTGTCAACGGTGCAGGTGCTGCCGCCGTGTCGTGTACGAAACTTTATATAGCCTTGGGTATCCGTCCCGAAAACGTAGTGATGTGCGACTCGAAAGGCGTTATCAGCACTCGTCGCAAGGACTTGAATCCGCAGAAGGCACAGTTTGCCACCGACCGCGACGTCGAAACGCTTGCCGACGCTATGGTCGGCGCCGACGTCTTCTTGGGACTTTCCGTAAAAGACGTCGTTACGCCCGAGATGGTACAATCGATGGCAGAACGTCCGATTGTGTTTGCCTTGGCGAACCCCGACCCGGAAATAGAATATTCGAAGGCTAAGGCTTCGCGTCCCGACTTGATTTTCGCTACGGGACGTTCCGACTATCCCAACCAAATCAACAACGTGCTCGGCTTCCCGTACATTTTCCGCGGAGCGCTCGACTGCGGTGCCAAGGCAATCAACGAAGAGATGAAGCTCGCGGCAGTGCGCGCCATTGCGCAACTTGCCAAACTTCGCGTACCTTCGGTGGTCAACGTAGCTTACAATATGGAAGGCATCTCGTTCGGTCCCGAATATATTCTGCCGAAGCCGCTCGACCCGCGTCTGCTCACTACGGTGTCGCCGGCGGTTGCCAAGGCGGCGATGGATTCCGGCGTGGCTCGCAAGCCTATCACCGACTGGGCGCAATATGCTGCAAAACTCCACAGCATGATGGGCTTGGACAGCAAGCTTATGCGTCAGTTTACCGATATGGCGAAGGGCAACCCGCAACGCGTCGTCTTCGGCGAAGCAAATACTGACAATATGCTTATCGCTGCCGTTAATGCTTACAACGAAGGCGTATGCAAGCCGATTCTGTTGGGCAACGAGGAGATGATTGCAAAACGTGCGCAGCGTCTCGGACTGTCGCTCGCAGGGCTTACGATTGTCAACCTTCGTCACGACCGCGAGGCACAACGCCGCGAACGTTATGCTGAAATGCTTGCCGCTAAGAAGGAACGTGAAGGCTACACCTATCGCGAGGCGCTCGAGAAGATGTTCGACCGCAACTATTTCGGTATGATGATGGTCGAAACCGGCGACGCCGACGCTTTCATCGCCGGAACCTATTCGAACAACAGCGAAGTGACGTCGATTGCGAAAGAAGTTATCGGAATTCGCCCGAGTTTCAACCACTTCGCAACGATGCACATCATGAACACCAAACGCGGCGTTTACTTCCTTGCCGACACGATGATTAACGAGAGCGAAGACACCGAAACGCTTGTCGACATCGCTCGTTTGGCTCGTACGGCTGTGGAATATTTCGCCAAGAACCCGGTAATCGCGATGGTTTCGTATAGCAACTTCGGCTCGAACAAGGCTGCTTCGCCGAAAGCAATCCACGAGGCTGTCTCGATTATGCAAAAGCGCTATCCCGAATTGCCTATCGACGGCGAAATGCAACTCAACTATGCGCTCAATAAGGACATCCGCGACAAGAACTATCCGTTCAACCGACTAAAAGGCTTGAACGTCAATACGCTGATTTTCCCGAGCCTTAGCGCGTCGTCGTCGGCTTACAAGATGATGCTCGAGATGGGTCTCGCCGAGTTTATCGGCCCGATTCAAATCGGTCTGAACAAGCCTATCCACTTCATTTCGGTTGAGGCTTCGGTTCGCGAAATTGTCAACCTTGCAACGATTGCTTCGGTTGATGCCGACCTTTGCCATAGAGCAGGTAACGCCGTGCTCGATAAGTAGACGGGCAAGACATATACAACAAAAAACAGGGACATCCGCCGGTCGGGTGTCCCTGTTTGGTTTCTTGAAAAATGTGCGGTTACTTCGTTCCGGCTTTAGCGCCTTTGACGCCTTTTGTGCCGCCTTGGAGGCTGAAGATGTTTTGGTCGAAGTTGGTAGTCTTATGTCCTTGTTCGCGTTTGCGCTTGATGGCGAGCGCAACGAGGCGGTCCATCAGTTGGTCGAACGAGATGCCGGTAGCTTCCCAGAGGTAGAACGAGAGCGAGCCGGGGATTGTGTTGATTTCGTTGACATAGATGTCGTCGGTCTTGCTGTCGACCATCACGTCGACGCGGCTCACGCCGTGGCACGACAGCACGCGGAATGTTTCGCCGGCGAGGTGTTGGATGCGCTTGGTCATTTCGTCTGACAGTTCGGCGGGGATGCGCTTTTGCGAGGCTTGCATGCCTTGTGTGGTCTTTGTGCCGCCTTTATATTTGTCGTCGTAGGTCAAGAAGTCGCCCGACTTGATTGGCTCTTCGAGCGTCGACATTTGGTAGTCGTCGCAGTCGCCCAGCACGGAGCAGTTGATTTCTTTCATATTCTCGACCATATCTTCGACGATGATGCGCGTAGAATATTTCTCGGCATTTTCAATGCTGTCGATTAGCGAGTTGCGGTCGGTGGCGCGGCTGATGCCCACGCTTGAGCCGAGGTTTGCCGGCTTGACGATTACCGGGTAGCCCAAGCGGCTCTCGATGCTTTCGATGAGGGCGTCTTTCTGCTTATACCATTGCTTGTCGGTAAACCAAACATAGTCGACAACGGGGATTCCGCAGTCTTTGAGAATCATCTTCATCGTGATTTTGTCCATGCCGTTTGCCGACGACACGGTGTTGCAACCGGCGTAGGGGATGCCGATGGTTTCGAGAACGCCTTCGAAGATGCCGTCTTCGCCGTTTGTGCCGTGAAGCACGGGGATAACAACGTCGATGGTCGCTTCAACTTTAGAGCCGAAAAGACCGGTCTTTGCCTTGTAGAGGTTGTAGTCGCCGAATTCGGGGCGCATAAACACTTCGCGACATTCTGCTGTCAGTGCGTTCATGTCGCGGTATTTTTTCAAGTCGAATAGCGCTTCGCCGGTGTACCAGCGGCCCTGCTTGGAGATGTAGACCGGGATTACGTTATATTTTTCTCTATTCATGGCGTGCATTGCCTGCGACGCCGAGATTACCGAAATTTCGTGTTCTACAGAACGTCCTCCGAAGAAGACTGCTACATTAGTTTTCATATTTATCTTACGAATTTTGAATAGTCATTATTTAAAAGTGTCGGGCAGGTCGTTTTCGTAAAGCACGGTGTCGCCTTGGCTGAGGATGCCGGCGAGATGTTGTTGCGCTTCTGCGAAGGTGTCGACGATGACGATTGCGTCGTCGGTGAGCTTGCCGCTGCGGCGGATGCCTTCGACGATTGCGTCACGGTTGTAGCGACCGACGATGATTGCCACGTCGACGGTCTCGGCGATGTGTTCGCCGAAGTTTGCGTTGTGGAAGTGCTGCTTGTCGCCGAGCTCAATCATGCCGGGCGTAACGACGATGCGTTTGCCCTTGGTCATACGCGAGAGCACGTCGAGAGCCATGCGCGAGCCGTCGGGATTGGAGTTGAATGCGTCGTCGATGATTGTCACTCCTGCGGGAGTGCGCTTCATGTTGAGACGATGCTCCACTTGTTCGATATGGCTTACGGCATATTTGATTTTCTCGTCGGCTACGCCCAAACGCATTGCCACGATGACGGCTGCCATCAGGTTGGAAATGTTGCATTCGCCAACCAAGCGAGTGTCGAGACGCAAACTGCGGTCGGCGCCTTCGATGGTAAAGTGCGTGCCGAATTCGTCGTATTCGATGTCGGTTGCGCGATAGTCGGTATGCGCGGCGTTGCGCACGGCGTAGCGGTAAGTCTTGACGTTGTCGACCTGGCGGTTGGCTACGTATTCGAAGTCGTCGTTCACCACGCCGAATCCGTCAGCCGGGAGTGCGTCGATGAGTTCGAACTTGGTGCGTTGCACGTTTTCGATTGACTTGAACGACTCGAGATGCTGTTCGCCGACGGCGGTTACGATGCCGATTTGTGGATGCACGATGTCGCAAATCTCTTTGATGTCGCCGATGTTTTTCGCACCCATTTCGACGATGAACACCTCGTTGTAGGGCTTCATCAATTCGCGGACGGTGCGCACAACGCCCATCGGCGTATTGAAACTGCCGGGCGTCATCAGCACGTCGAATTGCTCGCTGAGGATGCGGTTGAGATAGTGTTTTGTGCTCGTTTTGCCGTAACTTCCGGTGATGCCGATAATCTTCATGTCGGGCATTCCGGCAAGTCGACGGCGAGCGTCGTCGACATACGTTTTGTTGATGGCGCGCTCAACGGGCTGCATCGAAGCGTTGCAAAGCAGTACGATGAGCCACGACACAACCGGCACGGCGGCAACGACGAAACAAGCCATGCGCAGCACGTGGTCGACGCCGATGCCTTGCAGTGCGCCGAACGATGCCACAATGGCGATGAACACGAGAATCTCGACGAAAAGTCGCCATACGCGTTTGGTCATTACCAACGGCTTTTTCTGCTTGCGAGTCATTACGCTTACGCCTTTGACAATCATTATCACGGCGCCTGCCGAGAGCGTAAACACCTTCGGGAAGGGCGTGAACAGCAGCAGAACGACGAGCAAGTCGACGAGGCGCGACAGCGATTGAACGTCGCCCGACGTGCGAAGCCATTTGCCGTAGCGTTCGTTGCGGTATGAGTTTTGTTGCAGCATTTGCAAGTCCAGCCTCAGACGCATTACCATGTTGAACACGGCGGCTGCCAAGAATATGCTTACTAAAATTGTTTCCATTATTGTTTGCGTTTATCTTTATCTAAGAACGAATTTACCACGGCGGCGAATTGGTAGGGATTGTCCAAAAAACTGTAGTGCCCCGCGCCTTCGAAAACCACCAGTCCGGCATCGGCAATCAGTTTCTCCATCTTTCGAGCATCGCTAACCGGTGTTGCAGTGTCGAGGGCACCCCAAATGAGCAACGTCGGACACGCGATTTTCGGCATCAGATGGCATAAATCTTCGTTGACCACGCGGCTCATGATTTGTCGCATGCGCGGCGATGCGCTCGAATAGTCGCTCGACCCAACTTTCTTGCGATATCGGTTAAGCAAGTCTTCGGCACGGCTGCGACCGACCAGTAGCGGCAATGTGCGGCGAACCGCCTTGTAGGAGTACACCTTGAAGTAGTAGCGCAGGCTGCGGCGAGGTTTTACGCCGGCGGCGTCTACCAGAATGATTTTGTGAGTCTTATTGCGCGAAGCGAGCACGATGGCTACGCGTCCGCCGAACGAATGTCCTATCAAAATCGGGTCGACGATGCTTTCGCGGCGCATAAATTCTTCCATCATTGCGGCGTAGTCGTCGACGCCCCAAACCGAGGTCGGCTCTGTGCTCTTGCCGAAGCCCGGAAAGTCGATATTATATACGCGAAAACCGGGCGTGAGCAGGTTGTTGATGCTCGCCACCGTAGTGAGGTTGCAGCCCCAACCATGCATTAGCACGACCGGGCGACCTTCGCCCTCAACGGTGTAGTTTAGCGTTACGTTGCTTATTTCTATTTGCTTTTCCATTCAGTTTGCAAAATTAGTGCAAATCGAGAGCAATAACAAATCAAAACGAAGTTTTGAATTTGTTTTTGCCGAGATGCCGCCTAATTTATCAAAAAATAGTGCAAATCGAGAACAATGACAATTTTTTTGCCGCTTTCAGCGAAAGAGATAGTACACTGATTGCTGTTTCCTATTTCCTGTTTCCTATTTCCTGTTTCCTGATTTCCGAATACAAAAGAAGGTGTTCCGGCATGATGTCGGAGCACCTTCAATTATGTTTAGATTAGTAATTAGATTAATCGATTTCTTCGTCAGCCGGGTAACCGCCCATTTCGCGGATAGCGTTTTTGAGCATAACGTATTGTTGGAAGAGGTGGTTAACAGGCACTTCGTTCTTGGTGTAGTCGTGCATCGGGCTCTTGAGGAAGAAGCTGAGGAAACGTTGAGTTCCGTAGCGTCCTGCACGAGCAGCGAGGTCGCTGAGGAGCACGAGGTCGAGGCAGAGAGGAGCTGCGAGGATTGAGTCGCGGCAGAGGAAGTTAATCTTAATCTGCATCGGGTAGCCCATCCAGCCGAAGATGTCGATGTTGTCCCATCCTTCTTTGTTGTCGTTACGCGGCGGGTAGTAGTTGATACGTACCTTGTGGTAGTAGTTGCTGTAGAGGTCGGGTTGTTGCTCGGGCACGAGGATTGACTCGAGAGTAGAGAGCTTGCTGACTTCTTTAGTGTGGAAGTTAGCGGGTTCGTCGAGCACGAGACCGTCGCGGTTACCGAGGATGTTTGTAGAGAACCAACCTGCAAGGCCGAGGCAACGAGTACCGATGATGGGAGCAAAACCTGACTTAACGAGGGTTTGACCTGTCTTGAAGTCTTTGCCGGCGATAGGCATTTTGGTCTTTTCTGCGAGTTCCCACATAGCGGGGATGTCGACAGTTGTGTTAGGAGCACCCATGATGAAGGGAGCGCCTTCTGCCAATGCTGCGTAAGCGTAGCACATAGAGGGAGCGATGTGCTCTTTGTCGTCGGCTTTCATTGCTGCTTCGAGAGCTGCAAGTGTGCCGTGGATTTCCATATCGACGGGAACGTAGATTTCGGTAGAAGCTGCCCAAAGCACAACGATGCGGTCGCAATTGTTTTCTGCTTTGAAGTTGCGGATGTCGGCGCGAAGTTGCTCAACCATATCCCAACGGTCTTTGCAGTCTTTTACGTTGTCGCCGTCGAGACGCTTAGCGTAGTTCTTGTCGAACGCTGCCTTCATCGGAACGATTTTTACCAATTCGTCCTTAACGGGGTTGATGTCTTTTTCTTTGAGCACTTCAGCGTTGATAGCCGATTCGTATGCGTTTGCAGGATATACGTCCCAAGAGCCGAACACGATATCGTCGAGTTTTGCCATCGAAACGATTTCGTCGTATTTCAAGTATTTTTTGTCTGCGCCTTGACCTACACGAATTCTGTCGTATTGGGTCATTGAGCCTACCGGCTTTGCCAAGTTCTTGCGAACCATCAATACACCGGTGATAAATGTTGTTGAAACTGCACCAAGACCAACTACGAGCACGCCGAGTTTGCCTTCTGCTTTCTTTACGTTATTTTCCATTGTCTTAATGTTATGTTATTACT
>JBJEDP010000095.1:0-7812 GCA_051872175.1 Candidatus Limisoma sp. | reverse complement strand
CTTTTCTTTTTTAGCACGTGTTATCTGAATTTCAAGACACGCTCGTACGCGTCGGCGAAATCTTTGAATGTCACACCTTTAAGCAAGTCGCACTCCGATTGGAACGCTCGGAAGTTCTTACCCAATTCGGCAGCGAACGACTCCGCCATAGTCGGGTTGTTCTCGAAGAATCCGGCGGTAGGTTGCCAGAGTACGTCGTTACGCTTAGCCGACGGGGTCATACGGATGCCGTTGAAATAGTCGGCAGGAATTCCGTAGTCGACAGTCGTCGAGAAGAATCTGCGGTCGACTTGGGCAAAGACGTCAGAGCCGGCGGCAATCCAGCCACGCTGCGTATCTTTGCGCTGGAGCATGCCGAACGTAAAGGCACCGGTTGACGAGTCGACGTCGAGCATTTCCACGCGATAGGACGCACCCGAGAGCGCCACATCTGCGCCGTCGAACATCAGCATCAAGTTGACCATCACAGACTCCAGAGCACTAACATCAGCCGCTTTTGCGCCCGAAGAAAGCAATTTCAGGTTGTTGATTTTCACCTCGCCGCCATCGAGCAACATATAAGTCTTGCCGGCGTCGTCCATCACGCCCTTGACCTTCATCGGCACGAAAAATCCATTCAACGAGAATACCGCATTGCCCTTAACGGTCGACCGCGTCTGCGACTCGCAGACATACGTCTCGTCGGGATTTATCATCACAGCCAAAAAGCCTTGTGTATTCTTTCCGTAGGGCGATTCGACAGCCGACGTTGCCGACGTTTCGAGGTAGACAGGCACAAAGTTTGCCGACTGCGTAAGATTGTCGGCGAATTTCAGAGCCATATCGCCCGAATAAGTGCCGGACCGTACCGGCGTAACGTCATCGTCTTTAAGGAAGTAGACCGTAATGTCCATATCGCCGCGAACCACGAACTTGTTGATTTTCGACGTTTTCGTGAATCGGTTGCTGCAGACCACGTCGGAGATGTGCCAACCTTCGTTTGCCTTGGCGCCGACGGTGATAGTGTCGCCATACTTATATTCGCCGCCGCCGACAACCTTACCGCCTTCGTCAGGGCTCGCAATCACGCGCACGCGATATTTCGAGGTGACGACATTCTTCGGACCTTCGGGAATAGTATCGCCGGGAGGTAGCGGAGGCCACGGTCCTCCTTTGGGAATCGAATCGTTGGGGTCAATTATCGGGAACGGTCCTACAAACGGTCCGCGCGCCGCCATGACGTCGGAAAAGACCACCTCAAACTCGCCTTTGCGGTTGATATAGCCAAGATATTCGTATTCGATTTTCGCTCCCACGTCTTTCAGCACAGCCTGACAAGGTGCAAACTCGTCCGGGAAGAAATCGCCGATGGTTTCAGGCCAGCTGTCGCCGATGATTAGCATATCGCCGCGCGGTGTGACCACATTTCTGCGGTCGATAGTTCCTACGCCTGCCTTACCGAACAGCGGATTGTTGACGCCCAGCAAAGTCCGTGCGCTTTGCAAGTTGACGCCGTAAAGCGTGCGCACCGGCTCGAAACGAGTGTTGATGACGTAAATCGGACCATCAAGACCGTCGCGAACGAAAGCATAGCCGTTGTTGAAGCCCGTAGCCTTATAGTAACGCTTTTGCTCTTTGCCGGACAGGTCGTAGAACACCGATTTGTTGACGAAGTAGCCGTCGGAGATGTCGCTGATTTCTTGAGTATATTGCAGCGAAACGGCGCCGCCGGGAATCTCGTAGACCGTTGCTCCTTTGGTGTCGATAAACTTCAGCTTATCAGCCTCGTCAATTACCAACGCATAACCGTTCTTAAACTCGCGCACCTCTTTCAGCGTAGGCTTGACGACCCACTTGCCGAAATCGTTGATAAAGCCCCAATGCGTCACGTAGCGGAACCGTTCCTGCTCTGTGCGCACCTTCACGCGGCGCAGTCCGTCGCGAAGATAGCCCACTTCCATAATGCTGCCCGGACCGAGCGTCGGCCACACGCGATTGCCTTGCGTGTCGATGCAGAAAGTCTCGGGAGTTTTCACGTTCCAGCCACCCGTTTCGACAGTGGCTATACCGTCGCGAAACTGCGACACCTTCTTGTAGCTTTCCGGCAACTCGCGCACCGAGCCGTCGGCATAAAGTATCGTTGCAAATTGCACGCCTTTGTCGTTCTTCAGCCCCTTGACGACCGCGGCACCGCTGTCGAACACCGGACGGTCGCCCAACTGCTGATAGCGCGGCTCGAACAAGCACTTGCCGTCGATGGTCCAAAAGCCGTAGAACATACCCGAACCGAGTTCGCGATTATACTCCGGAAGTGCGAAGATGCCCTCACTCACGGGGTTGTTTTCAAGCGTGTTTAAGGCAACTTTTTTGCATATGAAGCGCGTTTCCGTCGTCAGATGCGGACGGACAATCATGTCTTTGGCTTCAACAGCTTCCGAGTTGGCTACCGACTTCGGTTGCACATTCGGAGCGTTCTGTCGGTCGCTTTGCACCTTCGGCGCAGTCGTGGCAGGCTGTTTTGTCGCAGTCGTAGTCGTGTTCGACTTGCTCTTGTCGCCGCTGAGCGCCTTTTCAGCCTTGTCGAGACCCTTATTCACTTTCTCGAGGCCCTTCGACAGCTTGTTGAGAAACTGCGCATTCGTCGGCGGTGCAAATGCCATTGCCGCAACCAACAAGCACATAATCACTGCAGTAGTTTTGGAAGTTTTCATACACTAAAAATTTTCAAAATTATTACACGTTCGAGGCAAACCAATCCAATTCGCTGACATTTCGGCTCTTGGCAGTCTGCCTCGTGGACAAAAGTAATAAGAATCAACCAAAAAACCAAATATCAGGATAGTCCTCATCTACACATCCACTCAACCACACATAAACTCATAAACACAAAAAACCGCCTCCACAGGTTTCTAAATTGAGCGGTATTGTGTAATTTTGCACCATCAAAAGCGAGAGTTATGAAATTGATGACCACAGTAGACATTCCTGCAGGCATACCCATAGGCTACAACGACAAGATAATGCTCTTGGGTTCATGCTTTAGCGACAACATCGGCGAGCAGCTCCGTCGGCGGCTCTTCGATGTGAGCGTCAACCCCTTCGGCACGCTCTACAACCCGCTGAGCATCGGCCGCGCCATCGACATTCTGCTCAACAAAGACCGCTACTCGGCAGACGACCTGTTCGAGAGTCGCGGCACGTGGCACAGTTTCGACCACCACAGCCGATTCTCCAGCGCCGACATCAATCGCGTCATCGGGGGCATCAACGACTCGCTCCTCGCCGCCAAAGAGGCACTCCGAAGCACCTCCGTGTTGATTATAACTTTCGGAACGGCTTATGTCTACTATACGGGCGGTCGCGTCGTTGCCAATTGCCACAAACTCCCGCAGTCGAACTTCCAACGCATACTTATCAACCAAAACGACACTGTAAGGCGCTGGCAACAGACCATCGCCACGCTGCGCAGCCTCTTCCCGGACCTACGCATAATATTCACAGTCAGCCCGATACGCCATCTCAGCGACGGACTCGCCGGCAACAGCCTCAGCAAATCGATTCTGCGAATCGTTTGCAACGAACTGGCAGAGACAGTCGACGGTTGCGAATACTTCCCCGCCTACGAGATTCTGCTCGACGAACTTCGCGACTACCGATTCTATGCCGCCGACATGTGCCATCCATCCGACCAAGCCGTGGAATATGTCTACGAGCGCTTTGCCGAAACCCACATGTCGGAACCCACTCTGCGCCACTCGCAAGAATGCCTGAAGTTGTGGCGACTGCGTAACCATCGACCTATGACCGACAATGCCGACGACATTGCTCGCCTCAAAAAAGCCATTGTCGAACTTGAAACGAAACTTTTTCAGAAATGAATTATTCGATATTAGAAATAGCAAACATTCTCGGTGCATCGACGCAAAACTTAACCGATGCAACCATCGACACCCTCCTGATCGACTCTCGCAGCCTCGTCTATCCCGAAAAGTCGCTTTTCTTTGCCCTTCAGACAAAGAGTAACGACGGACATAACTACATCGGACAACTATACGAAAAGCGCGTGCGCAACTTCGTCGTCGAGCGCATCCCCGCAGGCGATTTCGACAGCACGACCAACTTCATCGTTGTCGACAACACCCTCGCCGCACTGCAAACTCTGGCGCAACATCACCGCAAACGCTTCGACATCCCCGTCATAGGCATTACCGGCAGCCGCGGCAAGACCATCGTCAAGGAATGGCTCTACCAACTGCTTCGCGACGACTTCAGCATCGTGCGCAGTCCGCGCAGCTACAACTCGCAAATCGGCGTGCCTCTGTCGGTCTGGGACATCGACGAAAGTACCCAAATAGCAATCATCGAAGCCGGAATTTCTCGACCCGACGAAATGTCGGCACTTGCCTCGATAATCGCCCCGACAATTACGGTAATTACCAACATCGGCGACGAGCACAGCGAAGGCTTCAACTCCATCGAAGAGAAGTGCACCGAGAAGTTGCGCCTGTCGCGCGCGAGTCAGCGCATCGTCTATTGCACCGACGACGCACTCATCGCCGGCGGTATCATCGACCTCTGCTACGGTGTGCAAGAAATAGGCTGGTCGCAGTCGCAATCGGATGCGCCGCTCTTTATCTCGTCGATTATGCGCCACGGCAACTCTACCGACATCCATTTCACCTACCTGATGCTCGGCGACACCATCACCATACCGTTCACCGCCACCCACGACATTGAGAACGCCATAACCTGTCTGGCTACGCTGCTGGCAATGAACGTGCCGATGAGTTCCGCCATCAAAAGCCGCTTCCGGCGCCTTGTTGCCACAGGTTCGCGTATGGACGTCACCGAAGGCGTCAACAACTGTCTGCTCATCCACGACACATACACCGGCGACTACCTCTCGCTCGCCCCATCTATCGACTTTATGATGCGGCGCACAACTGCCACGCGCACCTCGACGCTCATACTCTCCGACGTGTTGCCCGAGAGCATCCCGACCGACCAGGTGTACCGAAACATCGCCGACATGGTCAATGCACGACACATTGCGCGCATCATCGGCATCGGCGAAGAAATCTACCAACATCGCTCGCTCTTTTCGTCGCGCTCGAAGTTTTTCCGCACCACCGACGAAATGCTTGCCGAAATGTCGCCGTCAGATTTCGCCAACGAGCTCATCCTGCTAAAAGGCGCGCCCGAATACGGCTTCGGTCGCATCTACGAAATGCTCGAAGCCAAGCAGCACGAAACAGTTTTGGAGGTTAACCTCGACGCACTGACCTACAACTACAACTTCTACCGCTCGCGGCTCGAACCGACAACCAAGATTGTCTGCATGCTCAAAGCCTCGGGCTACGGCGCCGGCTCTCTCGAGCTCGCCAAGACGCTGCAAGCACAAGGAGCAGCCTACATCGCCGTTGCCGCCCACGACGAAGGCGTGGCGCTCCGTCAAGCCGGTATTACGATGCCAATAATGGTGCTCAACCCGAAAGTTGTCAACTACAAAGCACTTTTCGACTACCGTCTCGAGCCTGAGATTTACAGCTTTGCCATGCTCAACGAAATCATCGTCGAGGCGCAGAAATTCGGCATTTCGGGCTACCCGATACACCTGAAACTCGACACCGGCATGCACCGACTCGGTTTCGTCTACGAAGAGCTCCCCGCCGTTGCCGACATCCTGCTGTCGCAAAGCAACGTACGTCCTGCTTCGGTATTCTCCCACCTATGCACCGCCGACGAGTTCGAAAAAACCGACTATGCGCATATGCAACTCGACTACTTCGACCGCTGCACGTCATATCTGCTCGGTCGCTTCGACTTCCCCATAATGCGCCACATCCTCAACACTGACGGCATCCTCCGCTTCCCCGACCACCAATACGAGATGGTGCGTCTCGGCATCGGACTCTACGGCATACCGACCCTCGGAGCAGGCTACGACGACACGCTCCGCCCGGTTTCGGCACTCCACTCGGTAATCATCCAAATTCGCCACTGGCAGAAAGGCACCGCCATCGGATACGGCTGCCACGGCGTGCTACAACGCGATTCGACGATAGCAACCATCCCCATAGGCTATGCCGACGGCTTTAACCGTCACCTCGGGCGCGGCGTCGGCGAAGTGGTCATTGCCGGACATCGCTGCCCCACCGTCGGAAACATCTGTATGGACTTGTGTATGGTCGACGTCACCGACGTGGATTGCCGCGTTGGCGACAAGGTGGAAATTTTCGGCGAAAATATCACTGCTACCGAAATCGCCGACAAACTCGGCACAATTCCTTACGAGGTGCTTACCTCAGTTTCGACACGCGTAAAACGTATTTACTATCGAGAATAGACCGCCCGTATGCAAAACCTACACGACGATTTTATAGCGCAAATCCGCGACATGGACATCGATGCCGACGCGCTCTCGAGCGCTCTCGACACCGACCCGAGCGTTGCCATACGCCCGAACTTGCAGAAAGGTTTTTGTTCTGCCACCGACAGCGACCCGGTACCTTGGTGTCGGCACGGCGCATACCTCGCCGCGCGACCGGCTTTTACCTTCGACCCGCTATTCCATAGCGGCGCCTACTACGTGCAAGACCCGTCGTCGATGATTATCGACCGCGTGGTGCGCTGTCTTACCGCCGACCGCAGTTCGGTGAACTACCTTGACCTGTGCGCCGCTCCGGGTGGCAAAACCACCGCAGCCATCGACGCACTCCCCGAGGGCTCGCTTGTCGTGGCTAACGAAATCGACCGCTCACGCGCTTTCATCCTGCGCCAAAACATCATCAAATGGGGTGTCGACTGCTGCGTTGTGACCAACGACACGCCGAAACACATCGGCGCGTTGCGCAACTTCTTCGACATCATCGCCGCCGACATGCCTTGCAGCGGCGAAGGGATGTTCCGCAAAGACAGCCAAGCCGTTGCGCAGTGGTCGAAGTCGCTCGTACGCCAATGCAGCCAACTCAGCCGGCAAATCATCGCCGACGTGTGGGACGCACTTCGCCCCGGCGGATACTTCATCCTCAGCACCTGCACATTCAACCGCGACGAAAACGAAGAAATCATACGCCTGCTCGTTGACGACTACGATGCCGAGCCTGTTCTCATCCCCTACGAACCCGAATGGGGCATCGCCCCGGCTATCGGCTCGCCGGAACCGGCTATGCGTTTTTTGCCGCACCTCGTTCGCGGCGAGGGGCTCTTTATGGCTGTCGTTCGCAAGCCGGGTAACGGCTCTCGCTATTCACCCAAACCGGGACGCTCGCGCAAAGGTGCGCAGAAAGTGCCGCCCGAGTGCGCCAACATGCTTATCGGCTCTCATCGTTTGTCTTCCGATGGCACAGTGATTACCGCCCTACCCGACGACCGTGCCGATGCAATGCGCTACGTTGCCGACTCGCTCAACGCCATCTACTGCGGCATCGAAACAGCGTCGGTCAAAGGTAAAGACATTATCCCATCACAAGCACTTGCTCTGTCGCAACAGCTCAACCGCAGCGAATTTGCCACCGCCGACGTCGACTACACTGCGGCGATTGCTTATCTCCGCGGCGAACCTATCGCGGTCGACGCGCCGAAAGGTTATGTGCTTGTCACGTTCGAAGGCGCGCCGCTCGGCTGGCTTAAAAACCTCGGCAACCGCACCAACAACCTCTACCCGAAAGAATGGCGCATCCGCAGCACACATACACCCGACCAACCGCCGTTGGTGGTTAAGAGGTAAGAGTAGAAAGGTAAGAGGTAAGAGTGGAGAGTAGAGAGATGCCCCGATAAACGTAACCATCCGAAATAAGCCGACTTTCGCCAGGCTTGTGGCTGCGCTAACTT
>JBJEDP010000094.1:0-1752 GCA_051872175.1 Candidatus Limisoma sp. | reverse complement strand
AGCGCACAACTGCAGTTGCCGATACGAAACATCGGCGGCACCGACTATTACTATCGCCAAGTGAAAAAAGGGGAAACCATCTATCGTATTGCAATAGAGTTAGGCATAAGCGAAGCCGACATTATGACCTACAACCCGTCGGTTGCCGACGGTCTGAAAAGAGACCAATGGCTTTTCTTCCCGGTTGACAAATTTCGCAAAGAACAATCGGCAAATACGTCGGCTGCAAAGCATATTCACAACGTGAAACCCGGCGAAACCATCTATGGTATCTCAAAGACCTACAACATCTCAATCGACGAGCTTATTGCTGCCAACCCGTCTATCGAAAAGGGGCTTAAATCGGGATCCGACATTATCATTCCAACAAAGAACAATCAAAAACTTCACACTATTCAGAAAGGCGAAACGCTCTATCGCATCGCGTTGAACAATAGTGTGACAATGGAAGACTTGATGAGCGCAAATCCCGGCATTTCCCCATCGAACTTCAAAGCCGGAGAAACAATCATCATTCCCGAACCGAACGAAGAATTAGTAAAAGAAAATAAACAGCCGTCGACGGTGTTCATTGCCGAGAAAGTTGAAAAAGGCGATACCTACGAGTCGATTGCCAGGCAACATAACACCACCGCTTTGCAAATCCGCGAAACCAACCCCGACAACTCTACTCCCAAAAAAGGTAGTTACGTATATGTCCCGGTTGCGGTAAAACGCGACACAACAAAGCAAAAGACGGTCGAAGATATTTACAATCAAATTCATGAAGTCGACAAGACTAAGCCGCTGAAGATAGCGCTCATCCTTCCGCTCGGACTGAACGACACAACCTGTGCCAACAAAGAGCACAAACTTTACGGCGACTTTTACGGCGGATTCTTGTTGGGGCTTAAAAAGCACGCTCGCGAGCAACTGAATCTCAACGTTACGGTTATCGACTCGTCGGTAGAATCAATCTACACCGTCTGCGGAAAAAGCGCCGTAAAAGATGCCGACATCATCATTTCCGCCTACGAAGACGACCAACTCGACAAGATTAATCGTTTCGGCGAAGAAAACAAGATTTATGTCGTTAACCCATTCTCTATCAAGGATATTTCGTTCTACGAAAACGACCGAAGCATACAGCTCAACACGCCGTCGTCGTATATGTTTGATGCCGTTCGCAATTACGTCAACGACAGGTTCTCGAAATATCGCATAGTCTATATCGGTGACGAAAATGCCGAAGAAAAGCCTCTGATTAACAAACTGAAAGAAGCTGACAACATTTGGCAAACCATCTCGCCCGACGAGCTGAAGCCCGAAACATTTAGGGCGCTTGTCCCGGCGGACAAACAAATACTGTTTGTACCCGTACAAAGCAGCATGAGTTATTTGGCGAAAATTGCGCCGAGTCTAAACACGCTTCGTAAAGAACTCTCCGAATACAGTTTCGATCTTTTAGGCTATCCCGAATGGACGACCTACAAGAAATATCACAAGTTTTTCCGTGCAGTGGGTACATACGTCTACTCGCGCTACTGCCCGGTAGAACTGTCGAAAGATGCAGGTCGTTGCTTAGACGAATTCGAGAATTGGTACAATCGTCAATCGACCGACGCCATTCCGCAAATGACGGCTTACGGATACGACATTGCCGACTATCTCTACACCCTTGCATCTCAATTTGGCAACGATGTGAACGCTTACACTCAGAGTTTCGAAGGCACTCACGGTTGCTTCGAGCTGAAACGCGCCAGCAACTGGAGC
>JBJEDP010000093.1:0-7853 GCA_051872175.1 Candidatus Limisoma sp. | reverse complement strand
AGCGGGCACACCGCAATCATTCTATGGCAATTCCGGTTACATCTGTGCCTATTCATCGTGCGAAGGCGAACGCTACACGATTACGACTTTCAACTATGCCGAATCGCGCACTGCCTCTTGTACGGTTAACGTAGAAGGCGACCCTTCGAAAGTTCAGTTCATTTTGTATTCGTCGAATGAAATGATAACCTTGAACGAGGGAGCGAACACTGTGAGATTTATTCCTGACGTAGAAACACCGGCAACCATTTCGCCGGCAGTGTATGGCACGGAATTGTATTCGGTAACAGTCAACGACGAACCCGCACAAGCTCAAGGAACACAATGGGTTGCTAACCTTACAGATGGTTGTACAGTCAATATTAAAACCGATTTCCCGAATGTCGACTTCCCGATTCACTTTGTATACAGCGAAGGTGCGGAAGGTTTCGTACAAGGTGTCGTTGTTAACGAAAATCCGGTTGACAACTTCAACGATAGCAACTTTGCCGTTAAGGCAGGCTCGAAAGTGGTTATCTATGGTGACGTAAACAATTACCAACTCAATTCTTTCAAGGTTAACGATTCGACAGTAAGTTTCTATTCGTCTTACGAATTCACTGTTAAGGGCGAAACGACAATCAGCATCGATGCTACGAAATATGCGATGGTCAATGCAGTTATCAATGTAGATAATCCTGACAATGTAACTGTATATCGCGGTTACTCGTATAATAACGACATTATCTCTTTGGTTGCCGGCAACAACAATATTGAATTGAGTTCCAAGAATGCGATGATTCAAGTTAAAGCCAATTCAGGTTGCTATTTAGTATCAGTAAGCGATGGCGAAAACGAATACAAAGATTCGTCGAACCCGATTTATGTAACCGAGGGAATGACCATAACCATCCAATCGGGCGCAATCGTACGCGACAAGACTGCTGTTATCTATTTCGACGACCTCTCGGCTGCAAACTACTACTATTCGTTCCAACGTAGCGACAGAAGCACAATAGACGTTGCTAACGGTTACAATACATTTGCGTTCTACGATGGCGACAACGACTTCCAATTGGGATACGCAGGTGTGAGTGCGCTCAACAACGTATACAAAAACGACGAACCGGTTAGCCCGATGTACGAAGGTAGTTCGACATTCACATTAAATTTTGCCGATAAAGACGTGGTGAAAGTATATATGAACTCGACCCCGGAACTCAAGAGTGTACGCTTCACAACAAAGGGCGATGCTTCTGTTGTATCGGTTGTAAAAGACATTATCATTCCGGTAGAAAACTGGACAGACGGCTTCACTGCACTTGAAGGAACACAAGTTGCCCTCTCTGCAACCGGTCACAAATTGGATGTGACAGTCAATGGCACAGCAGTAGAACCGGACAGCGAAGGTGCATACATCTTCACTGTAGGTGCCGATAACGAAATCGAAGTGGCTATCGACGACAACGGTGGCGTAGCAGGTTTGGCTATCGACAAAAAACAAGACAACAATGTTTATAACTTACAAGGTATTATGGTGATTCGCAACGCAACCAAGGCGGATATCGAAAACCTTCCCAAAGGTATATACATTATAAATAATAAAAAGGTTGTTCGCTAATGTGCAACCTGTGTTGTAATTGATTGAGTTTCACAAACCCGGGAGTAGTTTTCACACTCTCCCGGTGTTTGTGATTTTTTTTAAGGATTTTTCTATTAACACGTACAATTATGAGGATAACAAGAGTTTGTGCAACAATGCTGGGTCTCGCTCTGGCATCATCGTTGCCGTTAAGTGCAAAACTGAATTTGCAGAGTAGGGCGGCTCTTCGAAACGTAAGTGCCCAACAAAAGGAACTACTATCTAAATTCGGTTGCGCGAAAAAATCATCATCAAATTCAGCAGGCTATGTTGGAGCGATGATTAAATTGACCGATGGAGCAACTACCGACGAATTGGAGAATCAAGGCGTACAAGTTTTGGCAGTTCGCGGCAATATAGCAATGGCTATAGTTCCGGTCGACAAAGCAGAAGCCGTATCAGAATTGAAAAGCGTCAAGAAATTCGAAATTGCGCAAACCCTTTCGCAGAAGATGGATAAAGTTCGTGCGGAAATAGGAGTCGATAAGATACACAACGGAGAAGACCTCAATCGCGCATACACCGGAGCCGGTGTTGTTGCAGGCATCGTCGATGGCGGTCTGGACCCGAATCACGTCAACTTTTTGGATGCCGATGGTAATTCTCGCTTTAAATATTTATCGTATTATTATCTCGACAATAATAGCACCTATGGATTCTCATTTAAGGAATACGGCACCCCCGAAAAGATAGCGAAATTTACCACCGACGACAATGAGAATTTCCACGGCACGCACACCACAGGCATTATGGCAGGTGGTTATCGAGGAACCGCCACGGTTGGCTACAAACAAAGTTCGTTCAAGTATGGAGTGGAGGAAATCAACAATCCGTTCTATGGAATAGCCTACGACTCCGACATCGTAGCCTCATGCGGCGATTTGCAAGATATGCTCGTGGCATACGGCATCGAGGGCATTCTCAACTATTCTTATGCAAACAATAAGCCGGCTGTTGTCAATTTGTCGCTCGGCACCAATGGCGGACCGCATGACGGAAAGAGCGTGATGTCGCAATATCTCGAGCTTGCCGGAAAATAAGCAATTATTTGTGTGGCAGCAGGAAATGAGGGCGATTTGCCTATCACCTTGACGAAAACAATGACTGCCGACGATAAAGAACTTAAAACATTTATCACACCTATTTACTCATCGTTCCGTTACGGACAAGTTTACGTCTATAGCGAAGACGAAACCGAATTTGTAATCAAAGTTGTTGTCTACAATAAGTCGCGTGGCACGGTGACTATGGAAATTCCGATTTCGACAAATACGGAAGGACAAGCCATCTACTATGCATCGCCCGACGCTGCGCAAGAAGGCGACAATACACATGCCAACTTCACAAAAGCATTCAACGGATATGTCGGCGTCGGCACTATGCTGGATGAAGACTGCGGCCGCTACTATGCGTTAATCGACTTCCAAACGTTGGACAACTCTACAACCAACGCCGACGGCAACTACATTCTCGGCTTTGTTGTAACCGGCCAAGAGGGCAAGCGCATCGACTGCTATTGCAACGGCTCATATTCGGTTTTAGACGATTATGACCAAGCCGGATGGTTGAGCGGTTCGACCAACTCAACAGTTACCGACCAAGCATGCTCCAACAACGTCATTGCAGTCGGCTCTTACAACATCCGTAATGATTGGGCATCGCTCGATGGTAATCTGTACGGCTATCCCAATTCGTTCCCGGTAGGAAAGATTTCATCGTTCTCGTCGTATGGCACACTCCACGACGGACGAAAACTTCCGCACGTTTGCGCTCCCGGATGCACCGTGATTTCGTCGACGAATACCTACTATGTAAACAATTCCGACAACGGAATAACTGACGAGGCTCTGCAGGGCAAATATACCGGAGAATCGACCACAAACTATTGGCATCAGTGTTTCGGTACGTCGATGGCATGCCCGGTCGTTACCGGCTCGATTGCGTTATGGCTTGAAGCAGACCCGGGACTGACCGTCGACGACGTGAAAGAAATCATTGCAAAAACAGCAACTGTCGACGATGATGTAACCGGCTTTACAGGCGACCCCGTGCAATGGGGCGCCGGAAAGTTTAATGCTTATGAAGGTCTCAAAGAAGTGTTGCGCAAGCAAGGTAGCGTTGGCAGCTTGACTGCTAAAAACGACCGACTTTTGGTGAAAACAATAGGGGAGAACCAATATAATGCATTCGTAGCCGGAGCTGATTGCCTTGATGTTGTTGTCTACAACATTTCCGGACAACCCGTGTTGCGAAAAAGCGTAGCCGGCGATGAAACAAGCATAAACGTCGAAGGACTCCAACGCGGATATTACATTATGCATGTCAACGGAAGATACACACATCGTATATTAGTAAAATAACAAACTATGAAGATGAAAAAGAAAATTATTGCGCTATTAGCAGTTGCTCAGATTCTGCTATTATGCCCACTGTCGGTTTTCGGACAAAGCACCGACGAGCCGATAATAACAATCAAGACCCGAGCGTATGAACAAAATGGCGAGCTGAACGAATTGTCAATTGTTCTGGGCGCCAATGCCGAAGGTCAATATGTCGATGTCGATTGCGGTTTCGGCAAAGTTGAATATGAACTTGCACAAACGTCATTCAACCCCGACGACCAAGAACTGACGGGTACTTTTATCACATGCAAGGTGTCACCCGCCGGCGTGATTAAGATTTACGGCGATGCTTCGACAATCGACTATATCAATGCCGACGGTTGTTACATTCAGCAGATTGATTTTTCGCAATGTACAAATTTGGGCTTGTTAAGCCTTAACCATAATGAGCTGCAAAGCTTGGACTTGACCAACTTCCCGAATTTGTCGGCAATTTATCTCTCCGACAATACATTCACGGCAGAAACGCCGCTGAAAATAGGAGGAAACAAGCCGAATCTAACAATTCTGGATATTAGTATAACAGACTATTTGGACCAATCGTTCAACTTGTCCGACTATCCGAAATTGGCTTCGTTTAGCGGCTATCACTGCCTGTCGTTGCACAACGTAGACCCAAGCGGATGTCCTGATTTGCTTCGATTGACACTCGACGTTACACCCGTTAAGACTTTGGACGTGTCGCACAATCCGAATCTGCTGATTTTGAACATTAGCGATACGGCGATTCCGGAAATCGACCTTTCCAACAATATTTATCTTACGGAATTGTATTGCTCGCATGAGTCAGGCTCTTTGAATAAAGACGTCAAATTGAAGTCGTTGGATTTGACTCACAACCCCGAATTGGTTTACCTGTTTTGCTCAAACAACGAATTAACACAACTCGACATTTCGAATTGTCCAAAGTTGGTCAACATCTATGCAAGCAACAACTATCTGACCTCGTTCGACCCGAGCAACAATCCCGAGCTGAACATTGTAAAGATAAACGGCAACTGCCTCGACTTCACAACCATCCCCGAAAATCCGGGCACATGGAGCGAGTATGAATACGACCAACGTAGCTTTGTTGTCGACAAGTCGTACAAAGTAGGCGATTCAATCGACATGTCGGCGCGCGTCAATCGCGAAAACTCGACTACCGAAGGAGCGCTTTTCTCGATTTCGGAATATAATCCCAACAGCCCGTCGTTGCTCGACGATAGCTATTACACCTACGACAACGGTAAAATTACGTTCAACAAAGCGGTTTCCGACAGCGTATATGTTGCTTACGCCAACAACGTACTCACCGGAACGTACCTCTACACTCAAAAATTCAAAGTAAAAACTGCTGAAGAATTCGGTAAACCCAATACGGCATGCTCGTTTACCACAACCGCTTCGACAGGAAGTGAGATATCGTTCAGTGTCGGCGTGGCAGGTGCAACAGCCGATGCCCCGAAAGAATTCTATGTCGACTTGGGAAACGGTGAAACACAATCTTTCTATGCGACAACATCCGAATTGCCGGAGGCAGCCAATATCGTTGCCAACCTTGCCGGTTATGGTCCAATTAAGGTTTCTTTGCCCGAAGGGGATATGTTGACGGCACTCGCTGTTAACGACCTTCCGTTGACGTCTATCAGCGTAAGTGAATCGCCCTCGTTGAAGGTGCTGAAATTGGTCAACACAGGCTTGTATTCAATCGACCTCAGTTGGAATAAGAGCTTGACAACGCTCGACCTGTCGGGTAACAACCTTTTCAACTTGACATTGGAAGGAATCAACGAGCCTTACTCAAAGTCGTTCTTGGCAAATATCAATGTCAGCAACAACCAATTGACCGACATAACGTTGAACAGCACTTACGCAATCCACAATTTAGACCTTAGCGGCAACTCGTTGACCGAGCTTGATTTCTCCGATTTCGACTATGCGGAATCGATTAACGTGGCAAACAACCAATTCACGTCGCTCGATTTTACAAACTGTGGCGATTTGCGCAAATTGAATATATCAAACAACTTGATTGAATCTGTCATTTTGCCAACTTCGAACGGCATCACAGAGTTTTATTGCAACAACAACAATCTCACGCTGGCAACCATTCCGGAGCCTATACCCGGTCAATACGAAGTGTACAAATATGCACCACAGAACGACTTGCAGATAGCAACGAAAGGTCCCGGCGTCGATTTGTCGGCACAGAATAGGGGACAAGCTACTATCTACATTTGGACAACAGAGTCAGGCGATGTATTAACAGCCGGCACCGACTATACAATCGAAAACGGTAAAACACGATTCATCAACACAACGGTTGGCAAAATCTATTGTGCTATGAAGAATCCGCAATTCCCCGACTTCTCCGGTGATGATGTGTTTAAAACTACAAAAATCGAAGCAGCCGAAATGCCGACCAACAAGATTGCATCGTTTACCACCACCGCCGATGGCGAAACCGTAGCACTCTCGCTTGCTGCACAGGCAGCCAACACAGCACTGTACATCGACTGGGCGGGCGACGGTAACGTCGACCAATACTTGTTGGGCACAACGTATCGCCTGTTTAGTGCAACAACCTATGCCGGCGTTAATGTAGGTGTCTATACGTACGAACCGACCGAAAAGATAACGGTATTCAGCATGAAGGGCGCTTCGTTGTCGGACTTCGACGGTAAGAATCTTACAGCAGCTCAAAATATCAATGTGTCAGGAGCCGGACTGAGCAGCATCTCACTTCCGGAAAATAGCACAACGCTTGCAGAATTGATTCTCGACGATAACAATTTCAGCTCATTCGATTTGTCTAAATATCCGGCATTGAAATTATTCAGCATCAACAACAATAAATTGTCTGATTTGGATTTGTCGCAACGTAGCGGAATTCAAATAGTTTCTGCATCTTACAACAACATTTCGAACGTTACATTCAACAATCCCAATCTTTGGTCACTATATCTTGCAAACAATGAATTGGAATCTATTTCGTTCGAAAATGCGAAAAACATTGAGCAACTTTCGTTGGATGCCAACAACCTCAGTACGTTGGACGTTAGCGGACTCTCTAAGTTGATTGCTTTGACGTTGAATAACAACAAATTCACGTTCTCGACATTACCACCGGTAAAATCGTCGTATGCGGTATATCGCTATGAGAATCAAGCGCCCATTGAGATTCAGGAAGTTGACGGTAAAGTCGATTTGAGCAGCGAAGCAACAATCGACGGAACGGAAACGGTATATACATGGTATATTGACTATCCGACGACCAACCTCTATGGCGAACTCGAAGGCGAAGCACTTGTCGAAGATTATGAGTACACCCTCGACGGTGGCGTTACAACATTCATCTTCACGCGTTCCGACATTGTAGGCGTGCTGACAAATGAAAAATTCCCGTCGCTTACACTCTTCACAACAATGCTCGACATTCAAGGCGGAGCAAAATCGGTTGAAAGCGATGATGCAATAAAAGCGTTTGCCGCTAAGGGCAGAATCGTAATCAGCGCAGAGCCGGGAATGGCTTATCAATTGTACAATATAAGTGGAAGTTTGGTCGACGCATCGACAACGGTTCAAGGTCTGACGACAATCAACAACTTGTCATCGGGAGTTTACTTGCTCAAAGTCGATACGAAGACGTTCAAATTAATCGTTAGATAACCCAATCTACAATCTTATCTACGATAGGGGATGCGGTCGCAAGGGCGCATCCCCATATTGTTTTCAAAGCAAAATCGGGTTTTGAGCGGTAATTATCAACTTTGTTATGCTCAATTAAGAAAATATTTTTTGTCAAAAGAAGAATAATGCGTAACTTCGCAGTCGGAAAAAGCCCAAGG
>JBJEDP010000092.1:0-1761 GCA_051872175.1 Candidatus Limisoma sp. | reverse complement strand
ATCGACGTCACCAAGTCGCCGTCGCTATCGATGTACCCTACCCCCGACTCTCCGATAACCCGCTGAGCGGCAGGCAATAGGTCATCCCAAACAGCGGGCAAGATTTCTTTGAGTTTGTCGTATTCCTCACGAGTAATAGGCGCTCCGGCGTCGCCCTCGATGCAGCACTCGCCGAGGCACGCATCAAGGTCGCAACAGAAGAATTGCTCTACGAGGTCGAGCGAGACAAGGGTGTTACGAATTTCGAGCATAACGGTATGTTCTGTAGTATGTTCTGTCACTTATTGACTACATTAATCGGTTTATTATCAATGAAAGCGCTGATATTTTGCGCGGCAATAGCCATCAAACGTCGGCGCGCCTCAACAGTCGCCCAAGCAATGTGAGGAGTGATGTACGCCCGCTCTACGTTCAGCAAAGGATTGTCGGCAGCCGGAGGCTCCGACGAAAGCACGTCGGCGGCATAAGCTGCAATACGTCCGCTGCGGAGCGCATCAGCCACGTCGGCTTCGGCAACGAGCGGACCGCGTCCGGTGTTGATAACGATAACACCCGGACGCATCAAGGCTATCGTGCGAGCATTAATAATCTCGCGCGTCGACTCGGTCAACGGGCAGTGCAGACTGACAACGTCAGCCTCCGCCATCAACCTGTCGCGGTCGACGGGCTTGATTCCGTCGGGCAAAACGTCAGCCGACTTCGACGTCATAGCAATCACTTTCATGCCAAAAGCAAGCGCAATGTGTGCCGTAGCCATACCAGTATTACCCAGACCGACGATGCCCATCGTCTTGCCTGCCAATTCCGTAAGACCGGCGTCATAATAACAGAAGTCGCGCGACCCGGGCCACCGCCCTATCTCAGCGCTATAGCGTGCCACCGAATTTGTAATGTTCAGCAGATGAGCAAAAACCATCTGCGCCACCGAAGCCGTACTGTAAGCAGGGATGTTCGTCACCACGATGCCACGACGACGCGCAGCCTCGATATCGACTACATTATAACCCGTAGCGAGCACACCGACATAACGCAACGCCGGAAGGCGCTCCATAACGTCGTCGGTAATCATCACCTTGTTGGTCAACACAATCTCCGCGCCGACAGCACGTTCGACCACCTCGTCGGCAGTCGACGTTCGGTCGTAGACGGTGCATTCGCCCAAACTGCAGACGGCGTCCCAGCTCAAATCACCGGGATTGAGCGTATAGCCGTCGAGGACACAAATCTTCATCGCCAGTTCGAATTAAAAAAGATACGACACACCCAACGTCAAATAGAAATCGTCGAAATGATTCACATACTGATATTTAGCCTCAGCGCCTACCGACCACGTGTTGTTGATGTCGTACGAAAAACCCGCGCCGACATTCAAGCCAAGGTTATTATGGTCTTTGCAGTGGAAATATAGCGGACCGGCAAGAGGATAAACCGAAAACGACTTCGGCAAATCGAAGCGATAACGGAAGTCGGCATCGATAGTAAACGCATTTCCGGAGTCGAAATAATAGTTGAACGACGGAGCAAATTCGAAATTCGCGGGCAGGTTGAACGACATACCCAGACCGAGACCGAAATCGCTACGCAAGTTCGCCTTCAGGTCCAGCGAACGGAAACCCATAGCCGACGCACTCACACTCGCCACCAATAGTGACACTATCAATAAAAATCTTTTCATAGCCTATACATTAAATTATAAAAATAATTATAATACAATTATAAAACAAAAGTAATAAAAACCGAGGGAAAAACCAAATTTCAACC
>JBJEDP010000091.1:0-1762 GCA_051872175.1 Candidatus Limisoma sp. | reverse complement strand
GTCGGTTGTCCCAAGCACTACGAGTACAAACACAAACGTAAATACAATCTCAGCTAACAGCCCGCCCATCTCACTGACTCCGGCTTGACAAGCATTCGCACCTGTTCCCGAAAGCCCTTCGACATTCGATGTAAGCGCGAACAAAATTGACGATGCCAAAATAGCGCCGATAACTTGCGCAACCATGTAAACAGCGGCTTCCTTACATTTTATTCGTCCCGACAACCAAACGCCGAGCGTTATCGCCGGATTGATATGACAGCCCGAAATGCCGCCTATGGCATAAGCCATCGCAACAACCGACAAGCCGAACGCCATTGCAGTGCCTACTACCGACGACGTGTCGACGCCACAACTGAGGCTGACGGCTACGCCACAACCCATTAGCACGAGAACCATTGTTCCTACTAACTCTGCAAAAAATTTCTTTACCATAATCTAACAGTATTAGGTTTAACGATTTATATTTCGGCATAAAAATAGATAAAACTATCGAATTTACCAAACGTAACAGTACATAAAAAAAGTCGGCAGCGTAACCAATACGACACCGACCACACAATGCAAAATTACAAAAAAATTATTTCGTCTTGTTGTAATCTTTGATAAGAGGCACACACAAAGCGCCGACAATCAAGAAGATTCCGGCAAGCACAAGCATCATTACTTGCGAAGCCTCGCCGCCTTCGGGTGTAAACATAGCCAAGATTGGGCCACCTGCAACGGCTGCCACGATTTGCGGCAAGCAGATTGTGCAGTTGAACAATCCCAAGAATGTACCCATGCGCGGATTGCCTTGGATGGCGTTGGTGAAGAGCGTAAACGGCAAAGCCAACATTGCTGCCCATGCCGTACCTACCAAGAAGTAGCTAACCCAAAGGAGATACTGATTGTGCACCCAATAGATGCTGATAAAGCCGATACCGCCAATAACGAGGCTGACGATGTACGACAATTTATAACTCTTAAAGCGCGGAATCAACGCAGCCCAAATCACGGAGCCTACAGCTTGAAAGGCGAAGACAACGCCTACCCAGTTGCCCGCTTCTTGATAGCCGGCGCTCGTCGGGTCGGTCGTGCCCCAGCATTGAGCGGCGATTGCGCCAGGCGTGTAGGTCCACATATACATAAATGCAGCCCAGCAGAAGAATTGAACGATGCCGATGGTTACGAATGCCGATACGACGTTCGAACTCTTCGAATGTGTAACGGCTCCTGATTCGCTTGCGGCAGGCTCTTCTTCGCTGAATTCAGCCATCTCTTCCGGCGTATATTCTTTGACCTTAACCGACGTATAGATTACGCAAAGGATGAGAATTGCCGCACCGATATAGAATGAATAAATCACCGAGTCGGGGATTACGCCTTCGGCAGCAGTATTGCGCACGCCAAGGAACGTAAAGATGTAAGGGAACATATAGCCCACCAATGAGCCGGCATTGCAAAGGAACGACTGTATGCTGTATGCCAAGCCTTTTTGCTTGACGTTGACCATATCGCCGACCATCATCTTAAACGGCTGCATGGCGATGTTGATTGACGTGTCGAGGAACATCAACGACAGCAAGCCGAAAAGCATCGTGCCCGACAATCCCCACATCACTATCTGAGTGGTCAGTCCTAACGACCCGGCATTGGGCAGAAGTATCATCACTGCCACAGCTATAATAGCGCCTACAAATAAATAAGGTATACGACGACCGAAGCGACACCATGTCTTGTCGGACAGCATGCCGATTATCGGTTGTACTATCATAGATCG
>JBJEDP010000090.1:0-1763 GCA_051872175.1 Candidatus Limisoma sp. | reverse complement strand
TCCTACAGTTCCGACCTGCGTCAGCGCGTGGCCACTTTCCGCTACATAACCGGCACCACCCACTCGCTCCACCTCACTATGATTACGCCCTACGGGGTGAGGCGCAATGCCAATTCCGGTGTTGTGGTACGTCAAGTAACGCTTGACGACCTGTTCGCACCGAAGCAATAGAATGGCATATTTTTGAGCTTTAACTCGAATTTTTTCGGAGTTAAAGCTCAAAATCGATTATTTTTCCAATTTTTTGGAAGAAATGAGAAGTACGGCCTCGTTAAAGAACCACTGCAGCTACAGAGCCGTGACAAATGGGCAATCGGTGATCCTTCCCGGCCTGGCTTTATGAGGACACGGCTTTTTCATTTAAACTTCGGTAATCGAGATTAGCGGCTAAACGAATCAACGAAAAAATTATTAAATACGTTCTACGTTAACGTTTTACGTTGAAAAATTCGTTACTTAGTTTGTTTCGTTTATATGCGGCTCACGACTCGGGGAGGTTAAATGACAGAGGCGGACCTCCGCCGATATTTGTTGATTATCAGGAATTTACTTCTGGTTATGAGGCGTGATGGGGTTTGTAATAATTGTTTAATGGTTTCGAAACAGCTTTTTGGGATAATATGGCTAACTTTGCATAGGTTTTTAGTGGGACTTTCTAAAAGTGCATCATGCTTTATCTGTCATATCATTCTATTAATCATTAAACTCACTTTCTCTTTTACTATGTTGAAATATGTACTGTCGGCATTCGCTTTGGTGTTCTCCGCGGCATCGTGGGCTCAAACGCGCGCCGAATACGCTTACGATTTGAAATCCACCCAGACGGGCGATTAAGCCACCGTCACCTTCAAGGTGACCGGTTCGGCTACGGATGCTCGTATCATACTCACCTCAACCACCGACCAACCTGCTGTTGAAATCCCCGTGGGCGCTATCGGCGCTGCGGGCGAGGTTTCCAAGACCTTTTCAACGGTCGGATTGGTAGGCACTTACACATGGAGCGTGGAGGTGTCATCCGCTGAGATTGAGTACTCGTATCGGTTTATCGACAATGCGGACGGGCGCACTATGGCCTTCCGCGGCGGTGTGGTTTGCATCACCGACCCGGAATCGCCCGCATACGGATACACTGTAATCGGTGCTGCTCAGGGCAATGGTTTTATGGTATTCGACCCCACGGGCGCACAAGTGGGCGATGGCTTCTTCCAAAGCGGCTGGGATGCCCACAATGCAAGCCCCTATCGCGGCGGGCAGCTCGACGGCAAGGCCGTTTTCTCTGATTATAAGGATGCCAACTCGGGCTACTTCGTAATCGACCCGCTGAATCCTTCAGGCTCGGGTGTCAACCTGCTGGCGTCCGATGGTTTCGACCGTAATTACTCAGATGTAAACGGCTACTCTGCAGGCATTTGGTCGAATGGTTCGGTGTACACCGGCGGCAACGCCACCTGCGCCGCGTTCTACAAGGATGCTGCCGGCACTCACATGATTACTTACGGCGAAGACATTGGTTACAAGTTGGTGCGTTACACTCTCGATGCCAATGGAATGATTTCCACCGCCCCCGATAAAGAATACCCTGCAGCTACCGCGCTCATCGGCTCGGAAGACTGCGACGTGGTCACCGCCAAAAACGGTTTCTTCGTGTCGAACCTCAATAGCGACGGCAACACGGCCTCGCAGCCGGCGTTTTTCTACTGCGACTATGATGGCAATGTATTGTACAACTCCTCGGAGCTAACCTCTTTGACGTCAAGAGATCG
>JBJEDP010000089.1:0-1765 GCA_051872175.1 Candidatus Limisoma sp. | reverse complement strand
ATATGGTGTTTGAGTCCTAGATTTCCCCACCTTGCCGCTTGCGGCTAGGTGGGGAGAGCCTGAAAAACAACTCCAATGAGCTAAATTGTATAGATTTTGCTCATTGGTACTGCTAAGTCGGAGACTTTGCACACCGATGCCCCTTCACCCTTCACCCTGTACCCTTCACCCTGTACCCTTCACCCTGTACCCTCCACTCTTACCTCTTACCTTTTACCTTTTACCTCTCCACTATTCTGCGCCTCGGTGCGACCGGGCAGGCGTGCGGTATTTTCGGATTGCAATGGTTTGCGTTTTTAGACAGCAAAGGCTGCGTCGGGGGACGCAGCCTTTGGTTTTGGTTATGATGGTGTTTCGTTATTCTGTGATTTCAACACCGTCGATGGTAAGTTTGCCGGTATCGTAGGGAACGAATCGACCGTAAAGGTTGCTGTGAGCAGGAGCGGTTTTGCCTGTTTGCTCGAGCGTATTGCCGCTTTCGGTGATGTTGTTGATTGTCATTTCGCCAACATTAGCCGTACCTACAACGACACCAACGCGCCAACCGCCGTCGTCGGTCGAAATGAGATGGCAGCCTGTAACGGTGCAATTCTCTACAGTTGAGAATGTCGCCGGGTTGTTGCCTGCGTGTCCGTAGATACCGCCTACAGAGCCGTTGCTTTGAATTGTACAATCGATAACCGAACAGTTAGAGATAGTTACATATGTGTCTACCGGACCATCGTTGGGGTTGTTGTAACCTGCAGTCCAGCCGATTAAGCCACCAACGCGGCTACCACATGTGCTTGTCAGTGTGGTATTCTTAACGTGGCAGTTCGTCAATTCAATCTTTTCCATAGAGTCGATTGACTCGATGAAGCAACCTGCACCGATAGTATTGCTTGTTGTCATGTTAGAATCGATGATGGTAAGGTCGCGGATGATTATGCCCGAGTGACCTGCGAAACCTCCGGAGAAGAGAGGAGCATTAAGACCCTTGATGGTGTGGTTGTTTCCGTTGATGATGATCTTTTCAGCGCCACGATAGCCGTCAACTAATACCGGAGTCCAAGTTTCGCCATCTGCCAAAACGATGTCGTTTGTAATTTCAACAACATTGCTACCTGCGCCGGCTGCGCCGAATGTGTTAAGGATGGTTTTGAGTTCTTCAGCAGTTGCTACGGTAGCCACAACTGCCGGGCGTACGATTTCAGCTTCGCCGTTGTTGTTCGTGTCGGTTGTGCTGCTTTCGCGGCGACCGATAATGCTGTTGGCATTGTATTGTGCGGGTTGTGTATAGTTCTTGTAGTTGTTTTCGTTGTCGACGATTATAGTAACGTTTTCGCCAACAGTACAGTTCGAAACGGTTCCTGCAGCGTAACCAACGATACCGCCAAGGTCGCGATAGCCTTGCACGGTGAGGTTCTTAACCGTACAGCCGTCGATTTTATCGTTCGAAACGATGTAGCCGGCAATACCGCCCACTTTGTCACCGTTGTCGTAGCTACCGTCGAGCAATTCTGTCTTCGAAGTTACTGTACCGCCGTCAACGTGGCAGTTTGCAATTACAGCGCCGTTGGTCGATGAGTAAGCCACGATAGCACCTGCGTAGTGCGAGCTGCGGATGTTTACGTTTTTGAGCGTAACGTTTTTGATAGTACCTGTTGTCGAGCCGAAGAGACCTGCAACTGCGTAGTTGGGTGTATAGTCGGCTGTTGTGAGGTTGTAGATGGTGTGGTTTTGACCGTCGAATGTACCTGCGAAAGTTGTCGAAGGATAGCTTACG
>JBJEDP010000088.1:0-1772 GCA_051872175.1 Candidatus Limisoma sp. | reverse complement strand
CGACAAGTCGACGCTGCTAAAGCCTGCCGTTCGAGGCACTACCGAGTAGAAAAACGAATGGACGACTTTGTCTGTCAGTGACAGTCCGGCAAATGCGCCGTTCCATTCCGTAACGGCAATCGCCGCAGTGCCGAGCACTAACAAGCAGACGGTGGTCGTCATAACGATACGCGTATTCAGATTTGCGATGTGTTGCATCTTCTTCCGATGATTGGGCTTGAATATCGAATGTAGACGATAGGCTAACCATGCGCGGAAGTTGACCAATATCGGGAAACCGATACCGCCCAAAATCACCAGCATCGAAATCACGACGTAAAGCGAACTGCAATTCATCAGCACCGCGCTGCCAAGGTTCTGACTGTCGGTCGAAAAACCGGCATTGCAAAACGCCGAAATCGAATGGAATACGGAAAAGTAGATTTCTTGGTTAACGGTCATAGCGGTTGCGCCGTGGATTGATGTCCAAATCAGCAGTGCGCCAATCATCTCGATAACGAAAGTGAAGCCAAGGATATAAAAGAGCGTCGACATCAGCGAATTCCAGGTGTCGGAGCCTACCATGTCGCGCATCGCCAGCTGGCTGTAGGCGGCGGTATTGCCCATATAAAAGAGTGCAAAGAAACTGGTGATGGTCATCACGCCCAAGCCGCCGATTTGTACGAGCGCCAGCAAAACGATTTGACCTTCGATTGAAAACGTCGTCGACACATCGACCGGGCTTAATCCGGTAACACAGACAGCGCTTGTCGATACAAAAAAGGCATCTACGACCGAAATATGCGCACCGTCGGCTAACGAGCGCGGCAACATAAAGAGCAATGCGCCGACGACTATAATGATGGCAAAACCGCCGGCAAGCATCATCGCCGGATTGGTTTTGCGGTTCATCAGCCCGACAATGGCTCGCGAAATGTCGAGCACGGCGAAGATGCTCACAATAGCCATCGTGACAAAATCGCTGCCAAGGAACGACAACATGCCGTGAAGTGCGCTACCCTCGCCTACGCCGAAAAGACGCGGCAAGGCGGAGACATAAAGCAATGCCCCGACTGCAATCGTCAGCGGAAGTACATTCTTGCGAGAAGTAAGCAACGCCCACAAAGATTGGAGCGTAAACATCACGAAATAGAACCACCACGAAGCATGGACGATGCCCGTCACCCAACGGCGCTCATCGGCAGGCAATTCGAAGCCGAAATTAATCACCACCGCGCCGGCAGCAATTAGCGAAACCGCAAAGGCTACCAGTCGAATGACCAAGTCAATCTTTACTATCCAACGCTGAGGAATAGTTCGTTCAAGCATATAGCGCTACGTTTAGCAACCCAACTGACGCTGAAGTGCTTCCATCTGATAGTTCCACAAGTCCTTCGCCTCTTGCAGTTCGTCGGGCTCGGCAAAGTCGGTTACACTGAGCACGGAATTGCCGGTCAACTCCGATGTCGTAATCTTGAGTTCGAAATATGTCTTATCTTTGTCTTCCGACCAACGATAGCGAATATACTTTTCCGTACGAAGTCCGACAATCGACAAGCCTTGCTCCACGCCGTTCCACGTCAGCACGACTTCCTTACCATCCATTTTGGCATCGTCGGCAAACCATTCCTTCAACCCGTTAGCCGTCGCTATGTATGCCCATAACATAGCTACAGGCGTGCTTCGCATATCATATTCAAGCGTAAATTTCTCTTTTGCCATAGTTCTTTCAAATTTGGGCGCTAATTAAATACAAACATAGCAATATAGCAAATAATAATTTAGAAATAACA
>JBJEDP010000087.1:0-1793 GCA_051872175.1 Candidatus Limisoma sp. | reverse complement strand
CAAGTAAACAACAGTCCTATCTACGCTCAGCCCGATCATCTCAGATTGTTCTTTTACAACAAGTTTGAAATCTCTATTTCAAGTGGAACTTTTAATTCAATAAAGATTAATTACCTAAAATATCAACCTGTTAATACCATTTCTGCTTCTATAGGAACCATTGATAATAGTGCCATTAATTCAGAATCCAGCAACGATGCAGTTTGGATTCCTGACGGTGATGAGCAAAGTGTTACTTTCACTGTTGATGGTGAATATGCTTACGCAAAAATTTATTCAATTGTTGTTGACTATACCTCTGATTATGAATGTGCTGAGCCGATTTTCTCGTTAGAAGAAGGTTCTTACTACGGCTTCGACGCTGATACTAAGAAGGTTTCGCTCTCTTGCTCGACCGAAGGTGCTGTTATCATGTACTCGACCGATGGCGAAACCTACAACGCTTACGACGCTCCGATTACCCTCACTTGCCCGAGTATGACAACTATCAGCGCTTACGCAATGACGAAAGACGGCTCGCTCGACAATAGCGCAACGGTTTCTAAAACATACAAATACGTCGTTTATCCGAGTGTTACGAGCATCGCCAACTTCAAGGAACATGGCGCAGTTGGCGCTACCAAGCCTTACATGTTCGCTTGCCCGCTTACGGTGACTTACCAAAAGGGCACTCGCCTCTACTTGCGTGACGAAGCCGGCGACGCTATCGTGGTCTTCGGTGCTATCGACAAAACATACGAGGCAGGACAACAACTTCCCGCAAATGCCGTTGTCGGCACTTACACTGTCTACAACCAAATGGCTGAAATCATCCCGGTAGAAGGCGTCGCATGGCCCGAAAGCGACGCGACTGCCGACGCTTCGCCTATCGAAATGTCTATCGCTCAACTCAATGCTGTTACATCTGAACAATGGAGCACTTTGGCAAGCAAATTAGTCGTTATCAAAGGTGTTACAGTTAGCGCAGACGGCTCAACTATCACCGTCGGCGAAGAATCGTTCACTTCGGCTTACGCTAACCGCTTCAAACCGACTCTTGAAAACGCAAACTGCGTTTACGACATCGTCGGTATCATCGAAACTCACTACAACACAACTGATAATAAAGTCGACGGCATCCAATTCTGCCAGACCGCTTATCTCGACAACTACAGCCCCGAAAAAATGTATATGATTGGTTGGATTCAAAGCAAAAACCAAGACTGGAATGCTACACAAGGTGTTGAAATGGCGAAAGAAGCTGTCGGTCGCTATTCTGCAGATATCGAACTCTCCTTCAACGACTGGTTCGCGGTTACTTCGCGCATCGCTGAAAACAACGACCAAGGTGGTTGGGATTGGGTTAACGGCGACCGTTACGCATATACATCAGGCGTGTTCGGTAAAGTGGCAACAGACTATGAAATGAGCCAAGGCGATGTTAAGACGCAAGTCTTCTGGGCAGGTAATTTCAAAGTAACAGTCGACTATTTCGCTAAAACCATTTCGTTTGTGCCCGCTGCAGTCGACAGCGAAGGTAATCCCGACTACTCTACCGTATTCCCCGAAAAGCTCCGCATCGTTGGTGATATCGCCGATGGTGAATGGAAAGGTGAATCTGTTGTCGAAAACCACCTTGCAACACGCGGCGAAGACGGCTACACCTACGTATTCAACGAATTGCAATTCGTTAACACCGGCGGATTCTACTTCACAACAGCATGGGACGCAACAATTTGGAACGGCAATGACCAAACAAATTATGCAGTGAATAGTTATGCCCTCAAAGCTGCAACCGACGCAGAACCGAGAAT
>JBJEDP010000086.1:0-1794 GCA_051872175.1 Candidatus Limisoma sp. | reverse complement strand
AACGACCACCGCAAAATGTGTTATATAACATATTTCCAATACCACCAACAAAGAGAATTGTTAGAAATTTCAAGCAATTAATAAAATTGCATTTTGACCGACGGAAGTTTAAATTGAATTAAAATAGCATATTATACATTGCCTATTCAAAAAATTATTCATACCTTTGCAGCGAAAAAAGGGGAAAAGAGTTTCCTCTGCCGAAAATCGGCAAGGGCTTATCTCAGGTGGATGCCCAAGAGAGCCCTTAATACGAACCATAAATTGTTGTAATGAGAAAGACATTATTAGTAATTGTGCTTCTCGCCGCCTTAGTTGGTTTTTCTTCAGCATTTAATGGTGAAGATATCGATGCGAAAGTCGGTTCTTTTGCTCCGAACATTTTAGTAGAGAACCCTGACACGACTTTCCGACTCAGCCAATTCAGAGGTAAGTATGTTGTGGTCAACTTTTGGTCGGCAGACAATGCCGAATCGCGAATCCGCAACATCGAGATGAGCAAGTTTGTCGGCAAGCATTCAGACAAAATTGTATATGCTGCGATTAATTTCGACAGGAGCTACAGCCTCTTCAGCGAAACTATCAAAATCGACAACCTCGACAACTCGGCACAATTTTTTGAAAAAGATGGAATTTTTTCTGAAGTGTATAAACAGTTTCATCTGGAAAAAGGATTAAACTGCTACCTAATCAGCCCGGAGGGTAGAATCGAAGCAGTCAATCCGGATGTGCGGCAACTGGCAGAAATTTAAAGCCTGCTCAACGTCAGGCATTAAGCCGCAAGTTCACAAATTCGGTGTAATAATTGATTACTCCGAATTTTATTTTTTATTACCCCTGCCTGTAGCAATAAAACCGCCGGCATTTCGTTATTAAAGAAATAGAATGACGTAAATGAAATTTCTAAAACTATTATATATCATCATTTTCGCCAACGTATGCCTGGCGACTGCGGCGCAAGTAAAAATCTTCGGTAAGGTCGTCAACGCTGAAGGCGAACCCATAGAGTTTGCCACCATACGCATCGGCGGCACGGCAATCGGCGCCAACACCGGGCTCGACGGAAAATATTCAATCAACGTGGCGCGCAACGACACAATCGAACTCATTGTGTCGTGCATCGGATTCAAAGAGCACCGGCAGAAGCTCATCAAGCCCACGGGGCAAGTCAATGTCGACGTTCGACTCTTCCGCACGGCTCGCGAACTTCAAGAACTGGAAGTTACTGAATATAAAAAGCAAACCGACGGTATGCAATCAATCGACACCGAAGCCATCAAAAAAGCGCCGAATCTGTCGGGCAACGGCGTCGAATCGCTCATCACCACAATGGCAGGCGTATCGTCGAAGAACGAGCTGAGTTCGCAGTATTCCGTGCGCGGCGGCTCCTACGACGAAAACAGCGTATATATTAACGGTATAGAAATCTATCGCCCGCAATTGGTCACTTCCGGGCAACAAGAAGGTCTGAGCATCATCAACTCGTCGCTCGTCGGGTCGGTCGACTTCTCGACAGGCGGATTTAGCGCCGAATATGGCGACAAAATGTCGTCGGTGCTCGACATTACATATCGTCAACCGGAAGCATTCGAGGGCAATATCGGCGTAAGTATGATGGGCGCGGATGTCGCTATCGGACAAAACAACGGCAAATTCTCGCAGCTCCACGGCATTCGCTATAAGCGCAACACCTCGATTCTAAGTTCGCTCGAAACAAAAGGCGAATATGAGCCGAAATACTTTGACTATCAGACAAATATACGCTATCGAATAGGCAGTAAATGGGAAGCCTCG
>JBJEDP010000085.1:0-1799 GCA_051872175.1 Candidatus Limisoma sp. | reverse complement strand
TAGAAATTACGCATAATTTGGCGTAAACCATCGAGTTGCACCTTTTCATGAGCCACGTCAAGCAGCGGAGCATCGTACTCGTCAATCAGGACAACGACCCGCTTTCCGGTCTGCTCATAAGCGCGCTTTATCAACCCCTCCAAACGCTGGTTGAGTTTGGGTTTTGACGCATCGTTCGGACCGTAAATCTTTTCGTAATCAGTGAGTTTCCCGGCCAATTCTATGGTTAGCGTCTGCGCGTCGAAGTGTTTGGCGGTACTCATATCAAACCGCAACACAGGATATTCCGTCCAATCTTTCTCAACGCCGTCGATGTACGTTCCTTTGAAGAGATGCCGTTTGCCCTCAAAATAAGCCGCAAGAGTAGAAACAAGAAGCGATTTTCCGAACCGCCTCGGGCGACTCAGAAAGACGTATTTACTAAGATTTACCATCTTGTAAATATACTCTGTCTTATCAATATAAAGCCAGTTATTATTCACAATTTCGTCGTAGGTCTGAATACCTACCGGCAATCGCTTTAGTTCCTTAACTTCCATCGTTCAGCATCTTTTAGTCTACAAATATACGCAAGTTATTCGATTTTAGAAAAACAAACAGCTAATTTTTCGAAATACACCATAAACCTCTTGTATTTTTGAGCAACGCGAAAAAAAATTTTCAACAAAATAATATGTTATACAGCACTGTTATACAGCATATTAAGTCTGAAAGCCGCTTTTGGCTGAAATTTTTTTGCCAAAAATATTTTGTCTGAATGAAAATAATGTGTACCTTTGCAACCGAAATCACAACGCGGGATGGAGCAGAGGTAGCTCGCCAGGCTCATAACCTGGAGGTCGTAGGTTCGAATCCTGCTCCCGCTACCAAGACGGATGCGTTTCTCAATCGGAGAAGCGCATTTTTCGTTTTTATGCCGCAACCACTTGTCAGAATCGCTCGGAGTGCGTAAATTTGTGCTCAAACATTAACCGTACACAATAGAATGAACCTCACCCACAGAATAATGCCGTCAGCAGCGTTACAGCCATATGTGGCTTACTACTGGTTTTTCAAGGCAGACTATTCTTCGGTGTCGATGAATATTCTACCGACCGGCTGCTCAAAGTGGATGTTCTACCGCGGGAAATCGATGATTGTCGACGGCGTAGGCGGCAACCGCGAGACTGCAACAGTGTGCGGGCTATACCTCAACAGCATTTCGGTGTGTGTCAACGATAGCACCGACTCGTTTTTTGTCGTTTTCAAGCCATACGCCATGCGCCTGATTCTCGGCATACCTACCGACGAATTCTTTATGCGCAACGTCGAAATGTCGGAAATCGGCATTGCCGAACTCGACGACCTGAAATGGCGAGTCTTTGAAGCGCAGACCGACGAAGAAGCCGTTGAGTTGGTCGAAACTTTTCTCCTCCGCCGACTTGCAGCTGTCAACGACTTTTCGCACGCCCGACGCATCAGCGCTGCTTGTCAAGCCATCGACGGACACCCGGACATCAACGTCGGCTCGCTCAGCGATGCGGCATGCCTATGCCAAAGGCAATTTCGGCGCGTTTTTACCGACTACGTCGGTGCTTCGCCCAAACAAATCCTTCGCATGCGTCGCTTCTTGCTTGCCTCCAAAGAATTACAAAACCCCACGAATACCGCTCACGTTTCGGAAATCGCCGCACGATTGGGCTACACCGACCACTCGCATTTCTACCACGAATTTCAACAGATTACCGGCATGTCGCCCACCGAATACGTCATGCACATCAGCCAACTTCGCCGCTGCGAACTCATAAAAGGCTACAACT